>JBFXKR010000114.1:0-6005 GCA_050173595.1 Candidatus Berkiella sp. | reverse complement strand
GATTACTCACACCTTTTAATCCTTTATCGGTCATTGCGAAAATGCCCAGCTCATTCACCGCGCCAAAACGGTTTTTAATAGCGCGCACCATACGAAAACGACTATCTTTTTCACCTTCAAAGTAAAGCACGGTATCAACCATATGCTCTAGCACGCGCGGGCCTGCAATCGCACCATCTTTGTTAACATGGCCCACTAAATACAAAGAAATTCCTGTTTGTTTTGCAAAGCGAACCAAATGCGCCGCGCTTTCCCTCACCTGACTCACAGAGCCCGGTGCAGATTGCAAGGTTTGCGTGAATACGGTTTGCACCGAATCAATGACCATAATTTTAGGTTTATTCAAGGTTGCTATCGCAATAATAGATTCTACTTGGGTTTCCGCTAATAACCTGATTGGACAGTTACCCACACCAAGTCTTTGAGCGCGCAATGAAACTTGTTGTAAGGATTCTTCACCAGTGACATACAAAGCATCTTTTGGATCGGGTGTGTTTGCCAATGCTTGTAAAAGCAAAGTAGATTTTCCAATGCCCGGATCGCCACCAATGAGCATGACAGAGCCTTCAACAACGCCCCCACCCAGTACTTGATCAAGCTCTGGGATCCCGGTTGAAACGCGGGCACTGGCAACAGCGGTAATATCTGGCAGCGCCATTAAAGCTGCTTCTTGGCCGGCATAGCCGCCACCTTGCCAACGAGAGGAGGAAGATTTAACCATGGCCACTTCGGTAAGTGTGTTCCATGCACCACAATCAGGGCATTGTCCTGTCCACTTTGGGCTTAAGCCCCCACAATCATTACAAGTGTACTGTGTTTTTACTTTGGCCATGTTATAGGTCAGCCTTCTAAAGTTTTTCTCAATATAGCCGAGGTTTGGTTATATGAGCACTTATACCGCAACTGAGATATTAATCAACGCTACACGGGTCTCGCCCCAAAAGCAGGCCGATATATATGAATTTGTCTTAAATGAAAGTTTGCATATCATCGAGTGTGTACATGTTGAATCACTTTCTCAAGGAATTATTTACCCTGTAAATAATTTCCGCTCAACGCTGCAAAACGTATTATTTGAATTAAATCACGTTCGTGTAAACCCCCGATTAGATAATGCCTTTATTATTGGCCAATTAACCGGGGCACTAGAGAAAATCGGGGTTAATGTTTATAACACCCCTCGGCAAGACTCCATGACCGTGTGCTACCGTCCCTTAGGCGAAATCACTGAGAATGTGCGTTTTTACTTTTCTGAATCCGGACTTGCCGTGTTTTTGTGCCCAAATGCTAAATTAAGAGCCGTACCAAGCGTTATTCACCGCAGTTTTGGTTAATTTTCAGACCATCTTTTCTTAACTTGAATACTAACTATGATTTGGTTATTATTGCGCATCCCAATGGAACAACAAAATAGCAGGAGGCGAATGATAACTAACTCATAGGTTCAAAAATGCTCAAAAGCCCATCAAAAAAATCCGCCCAACAACAAAACCATTCAAGTTTTACACTCAGCAAAACAGTAGGCAGTCCACTCAAATTACGTGTGATGACAAGCATGCCTGATTCTGAGTTTTTATTAAAGTTAGAAAAGCTTCAAGAACAGATCAAAACGCGTATTACTAGCTGTTTTAGTTTAATTTATTCTCATGTCGTGCAGCGAAATGCAGCAGGTGAAGGCCAAGCTCATTTTTTTATCCATGGCGCCGCCACAGCATTATATGAAGATCATCACCAGGTGCTGATTAAAGGTAAAGATCATGGCAAAAAAGCAGCTTCCATTTTTAACCACATCAAGAAAACGTTAAGCATGATTGAGCATCAATTAGCAAATAACGCGCCAAAAAAATCACTTCTTAGAAGGTGCCAAGCTGTTTTGATTGCCCATTTCAATGCTTATGCACTTGCTTTGAATAACCTTACTGAAGATAAAAAAGACTTTTTAAAGAAATATCAAAATATAGATGAGCCAGCAGCTTTACCGATTACCCCGAAAAAAAAGAAGCGCATCCAAAGAGTGCACCCAAATTCACCTAAAGATATTACCCCCAAAAAGCTATCAAGGGATGATCTCCAAGCCATTGCTGTGTTATCTGGGATTCCATTTAATATTGACAAACCTCCAGTTGTTCGCCCATTAGAATTTCCAGTTGCGAAACCTGTTCAAATGGTCCCTCGCCAATTACTGCTAAAGCACAATATTGAAAAGGCAAAAACTGCTGCCGTATCACCCGCACAGCAATCCTCCCTCAAAGACAGATCTAGGTTAAGCGCCATTAAAAACAAATAATACTATCGGTACAGTGGGTGTTAACCCACTTGCCCTTAGGGCAATGCTTACTTAAGCTAAGTATATAAACAACAAATGATTCAGGCTTATGCTATTATCCTTGCTTGCTTTTGTACGCTTTATTATTGGCTTAATCGATCTGATCGTGATGACAGCCTTGATGTATGGCTTAAGCTTTTTGCCAAAGCAACACATCGGGAAATGGTATCGTCATCTCTTTCGTTACTGGTGCTGGGTTTTTATCCGTGCGTTAGGCGTTGAATTATTTTTACATCAAAAAAATAAGCAATCACTTCCTGATCATTTTATCTTAATTGGCAACCACCCTTCTGCTTTTGAAGACTTAGGCATGTCGGCATTGTTTGATGTTCATTTTTTGGCCAAAGTTCAAGTTAAAGACTGGTGGATTGTGGGCCGCATCAGTGAGGCCGTGGGCACGTTTTATGTTGAACGTGAGTCAAAAGAATCTCGCGCAGATGCCTCTGGGACGCTAAAAGAAGCCTTGGCACAAGGGACCAATATCGGGCTGTATCCTGAAGGAGGTTGTAAGGGCAGGCGGATTTTCATCCCCTTTCGCTATGGTGGCTTTGAACTTGCCCTTGAAAGCAAAACCATGATTGTCCCGGTATTTTTACATTATGAATCGCAAGATGATTTTGAATGGCAGAACCAGCATCTATTACACAAACTGTGGACCATCTTAACCTCACAGAATAAACGCGCCAATTATTATGTGTATGATGCGATAAACCCACAAGATTTTGCCTCTAAAGAAGCTTTGTGCGAGCACGTGCAAAATCTATATCTTACTTGGCAACAACGCTACTTAGATTAGCTTAGGCATTTTGCTTTAAGCACAACGCCAGTATATCACCAAATAATTGATTCATTTGCCATTTTTCCCAGTAGGGTAAAATTTTTGCCGTGGCTGGATTTCCAAAAAACTGTAGCTTGCCTTGAGAGTCTCTTATGGCTGTCACTTCTAGTAAACAAGCATCATGATAGATATTAATTTGAATATCAAAGTTGGCAAGCCATGCAAGAAGCTGGGCATTGCTAAATTGAACATTAAAGGTTTCGGTATGGGCATGCGATTGAACCATTTCAATACACAATAGACCTGCGTTACCTATCTCCCTGGATATATATGCGCCTTTGGTGTATAGCTTTGGCAATATCTTTAAAAGACGTTGATAGTTAGCACTGCAGCAATCCATGTAAGTGTTAAAGTCCATTCGCTATATGCCTAATCCAGAGTGTTAAAATTAAGCATAGTGGGTAGTCTGATAGCCTGCCATAGCCAACTATCGGATAGGGTTTTGTACCTAAATCCCTAAGATAGGCCAAGCCCGCCTTACTGTCAGCGAAGAAGCCAGGCGCAAGATACAAATTAAATGTTAATTCAAGAGAATCAATATTTTAATTTGATGTATTCGCTCCTCTCCTACTGCTTCTTCTCAGTAAATATCTAGCAGAGGCACCTTGGGCACTTTTAGGTTGTTCACCTTTTTGCTGATCATTTTTTGAACTTGAGTGCAACAATGCAGCTGGAAACTGTGCAAGATCTGAATCAACAATCGTCACCTGGGGAATATCTGCATCTGATGTTAATACTTTGGGCAATGTTTTTTTATTTTCACTGGATTCTTCAGGGTTGACATCATCTTTTAAAGCTTGAAATGCACCACGCCCAATATCCTTGCCAATATTCAAGCCTTTAAGAGCAACAACGCCAAGTACAGCGACAAGAACTACGATCACTTGCAGTAAAAATCTCAGTACTTTTGCACTAACATGTACAGGTGCATAACCAAGCTTGTACCAGAGATTTTCGTCATTTTGGTTTTTGTTTGGACCACCATTAGCCATAGATCACCTACACATATTTGAATAATTGCGCAAATGTTATGACAAACAAAAGCCTACAAGCAAACAAAACCAGATAAAAGATGCGAAGTAATAGATTAGCTGGGGAGACTAAATTTACTCCCCAGCTGCACGTTTTATGATTTTAAAATCATGAGGTGGCAGCATCTGAAGCAGCTAATCGATTCATATTGATATACAACCCAATCGCAATGGCAACACAAATAGCCATCACTAACACAACCGGTCGCATTGAACCATCAAAAAATGCCCCTGTAAGCGCAACCCCACAAGCTGAAATTAACAGCCTTGAAGACATGATAAACGAAGAGCAAGCGCCTTTTTGCGACGGAATAATTTCCATTGATTTTGCAAAGGTCACGCTCATTGGAAAAGCACAGCCAATGGCAAGCAGGCACATTGATGTTGTTATTCCCCAAGGGAAGTTAGGGAAGCTCATTGCAAAGAATGACATCATGATAATAGAAAGGCCACAGCACCACATGGCGAAACGCACCGCTGTTTCTGGGCCAATTTTGGCAACCACTTTTCCTGAATAAAAGCTCATCAAAGAAAAGGAAGACACGATTAACCCTTGATGAAGCGCAAATTCAAAATAACTGAGCGCGCAGGTGTTAATATAATAAAACGACGCGCTGCCCACAAAGGTAAGGTAAGCCGTTACCAGCATATTGGGTAGTGTGGCATAACTTAAAAATGTGGCATTGGTTAACACTTCCCAATAATTACTCAAAATCGTTTTCATTTTCAACGAAGTGGTTTGCGTTTTGGTTTCAGGTAATTGTAAAACGAGCAATATCCAAGCAATGAACGCAATCATGGCCACAAAGGTGAAATTGGCACGCCAGCTAAAATAATTAATAATAAGGCTTCCTAAAATCGGTGCCGCTGCCATAAAAATGGTAATGTAAGCATTGATTTTGGCAATATAACTCGCTGCAGTATCACCACTAAATTTATCTGAAATCATCGTAAAGCCTAGCACTAAGGTGCTACTAGCCCCTAAGCCTTGGACAAAGCGCCAGAACATAAGCTGATAGATAGATTGACTGAACACGCACCCAATGGCCCCGACCATAAAGCAGGTTGCCCCAAATAGCATTAAGCGCTTGCGACCCCAGGATTCAGATAAGGGGCCATACAATAAGCCTGACAAACAAAACGCCAGAAAGTTTACGCTTAGTGTGCTTTGCACTTGTGCTTCTGTTGCGCCAAAATGGCTCATGATGCTAGGAAAACTGGGCAAGGAAATATCAATCTCCATGCAGCATCCGAGCAAGGATACGATAATTAAAGCCACTAGCGGCAATTGAAAATATGATTTCATGTCAGTCTCAATAAATAATCAATAAGGGAAGGCGATTTTCTAATTTAAAGATGATATACACTTTTTGATAGTGCTTAAATCATTTTTACATTATTTTAAAAGAAAGTATGTTAATTTTCCTGTTTTCATGAGATTTAAGTGATAAATGCACAATTTTAGTGCTTCAAATGCTTGCATTATAGCCATAGCACCTGACAATTGATAAATTTTTCCATAAAATGCTTGATCCTAACGTTACGTTATACCTTATGCTTGCCTTGAGGATTTTGAAAATGGCCCAGTGGAGCCCAGCAGAGTTAAGCAAATTAACCAATGTGTCTGTAAGGACGCTGCATCTTTATGATGAAATTGGTTTATTAAAGCCCACCCGTCGGTTACCCAACGGCTATCGTTTGTACACTGAAGATGATCTGTCAAAGTTGCAGCAAATCATCGCCTTAAAATGCTTTGGTTTTAAACTCTCTAAAATCAAAGTTTTATTAGATCAGAAGAGCGTCGTGTAGG
>JBFXKR010000113.1:0-6009 GCA_050173595.1 Candidatus Berkiella sp. | reverse complement strand
TTTTGCTCAGCAAGGCGTTTTTCCTCAAGCACTTTCTTTTCAACTTCAGCCTTTTTTTGCTCAGCTAATGCTTTCTCTTTTTTTAATGCTTCTTCTTTTGCTTTTGCTATTTTTTCTTTTTCAAGTTTTTCTTGAGCTAATTTCTTTTGTTGTTCTTTCTTTTGCGCTTCTTTTTTTAGTTTTAAGGCTATGGCCTCTTCTTTTTCACGTTTTAATTTTTCTATTTTTTCTAGTTTTTCTTGCTTTTCTTTTTGCGCTAATGCTTTAAGACGTTTTTCCTCTTCTTTCTTTTGGGTTTCTTTATGTTCAATACGTTTTATTTCTTCTTGCAGTTCGCTTTTGCTAATCATCACTGCATCAATAATTGGCTTTTGTTCTTGAGCAGGTGGCGCAGAAATATGAATGGTTTTTTCAAAGCTTGCCATTAAAAGCACAATGATCATGACATGAAATGAAATAGAGACTGCCAATGATATTTTTTCAGAGCGACTGCGAGCGCGTTTCATGCTTGATCACTTCGCGCATTTTTAGCGGTACTGGTAGGCTGGGCGTCATCTTGCGTCACAAGACCAATACTTTCGGCTCCAGCTTGCTGCAATACCACCATCGCACCAACCACTTTAGCGTAATCCACGCCCCCATCAGCTTTCACCAATACTTTTCGTTGGGGTGTACGTTTAAGCTCAGCTTGTACTTGCGTGCTTAATGGCTCTTTAGCCATGGGCATTTGCGGCGCATCAGCAATGTTCAAGTAATAATTGCCGCCTTTGTCTACGCTCACAATAATGGGCTCTTTTTCAGATGGCGGTAGCGCTTTTGCACTGGCTTGAGGCAAATCAACAGCAACACCCTGTTGTAATAATGGCGCAGTCACAATAAATATTACCAATAGCACCAGCATCACATCGATGTAAGGAACAACATTGATTTCAGCAACGAGTTTTTTGGGGCGACGATTCTTAAGCATAGAAGCCTACTTATTCACTGCATCAAAGTTTGGACGTGCTACTTCAGTTTCTGATTCTTGCCAAGATTGACTATGCAATCTTCGGTGCAATGCGCTTGAAAATTCTTCTGCCAAGTTATCATAAGCGCGAATTAACTTATCCACTTGATTAAAAAATCGGTTATAAGCAAAAACGGCAGGAATGGCTGCGAATAATCCTAAGGCTGTGGCAACAAGGGCTTCTGAGATACCAGGCGCCACCATCGCTAAAGTTGCTTGCTGAGTACTACCCAACCCACGAAAAGCTGTCATGATTCCCCAAACCGTTCCAAACAATCCGATGTACACACTGATAGAGCCAACCGTGGCTAAAAAGGGTAAAGATTGCTCTAATTCATCTTCTTGTCTTGCAAGCGCAACACGCATGGCGCGCTCTGTGCCTTCCATCACTGCTTGTGAGGGTGCTTCTTGCTTATAAAGACGCACAAATTCTTTAAAGCCTTGACGAAAGACTTGCTCTATCCCCAAACCTTGATTGCGCTTTTGAGCAAGATAATCGTATAACCGATTTAGATCAGCGCTTAAGTGAAACCTTTCTTGGAATTCTTCAAAGAGCTTTTGCGCTTGATGTAATGCATATCCACGCTGAAAGATCAGCGTCCAGGATAACACCGACAGTACCAACAAAATTAACATCACGATTTGCACTAAAGCACTCGCATCTGTGAATAAACTTACTAAAGATAAGTCAGTGTTCACTCTTTTAACTCCTTGATTACCACTGAGGGTATTGCACACGGTTTGAACTGTTGATTAACGCACACCACAACCACTTCACCTGAACATATCATAGTATCCATATCCATCGGATCAAAGTAGATATCCTGCTTAAACACCAAGCTTGCTTTACCATGCTTTGACATGTTAGTTGCCACAATAATATTTTGTTGTAGTTTTGCAGGTTTTTCAAATGTAATGTTGACGGCGCGTACCACAAATTGTATGCCAAAGGTATCAATTAAAGCTGGCAAACTCAATCCTTTTTGCTGCAATAGCGTTGTTCTCGCACGTTCTAAATACTTAATATAGTTAGCATGATAAACAATTCCGGCAGCATCGGTATCTTCGTAAAAAATTTGTACCGGGTAATAATGGGTCATAATGGGCTTTTTAATCCAAAGTGTTGATACGTTTTTTCACTGACAACACGCCCTCGTGGTGTTCTTGTCATAAATCCTTGCTGTATTAGATAGGGCTCAATAACATCTTCAATGGTGTCGCGCGCTTCACCTAAGGCGGCCGCCAAGCTATCGATACCAACAGGCCCCCCACCAAACTTTTCAATGGCGCACATCAACAGCTTTCTGTCGAGAATATCAAAGCCTTGGCTATCGACCTCAAGCAACAACAAGGCTTCTTTGGCAAGCGCCAAGGTAACTACCCCATCCCCACGCACCTGGGCCACATCTCTGACACGACGTAATAATCGATTTGCAATTCTGGGTGTACCACGAGAACGGCTCGCAATTTCTTGGGCGCCTTCTACTGTCATTGGGATATTGAGTACCTTTGCTGATCTTAAGACAATGCTTTGAAGTTCTTGATTGGTGTAGTACTCCAAACGCAACACAATGCCAAATCTATCGCGTAGCGGTGAGGTTAGCATACCAGCGCGCGTTGTGGCGCCAATCAAGGTAAAAGGCGGAATGTCTAACTTAATACTTCTGGCAGCCGGCCCTTCGCCAATCATAATATCAATTTGAAAGTCTTCCATCGCAGGATAAAGTACTTCTTCCACAATCGGTGATAAACGATGAATTTCATCGATAAATAAAACATCACCAGGTTGTAAATTGGTTAATATCGCAGCTAAATCACCCGCTCTTTCAATCACAGGGCCTGAGGTTTGCTTTATATTCACATCAAGCTCATTCGCCACAATATTAGCAAGTGTGGTTTTTCCTAAACCAGGTGGCCCAAAAATCAGTAAATGATCCATGGATTCTTGACGATGTTTTGTCGCTTGAATAAAAATATCTAATTGCTCACAAGCAGCCACTTGCCCTGTGTAGTCCACCAATTTTTGCGGCCGTATAGCTGATTCTGCGCCGATGTCATTGGCACTGTTGTGATTTGAAACAATGCGATCTGTAACTTCACTTGTCATACTTTAGCCAATCCTTGCAAGGCTTCTTTGATAATATTTTCACAACTTTGTGTTTGATCGGGTACTTTTGAAACAGCTTTGCTCGCTTCAGATGGCTTATAACCTAATGACACCAAAGCCCCTATCGCCTGCGAAACAGGATCTGTTTTTTCCTTTTTCGCAAGTACCATCGAAGTATGTGAGCTTACCCCTAGCTCTAATTTAGTTAATTTATCTTGCATTTCAACTAAAATACGTTGCGCTGTTTTTGCACCAATGCCAGGTAATTTTTGCAATCGGCCCACTTCTTGATTAGTAACGATGCTTGCAAATTCAGTTGGCGACAACCCTGAGAGTATGGCTAAAGCTACTTTTGGCCCCACACCATTTATTTTGATAATTTCTTGGAATAGTTTGCATTCATGTTGTGAGATAAAGCCGTATAGGATCTGTGCATCTTCTCGCACAATAAAATGTGTTCGCAAAGTGAGTTCTTGGCCTATCTCAGGTAAACTGAAAAAAGTGGATAACGGCGCTTGCACTAAATAGCCAACACCACCCACCTCTATCATTAAAAAAGGAGGTTGCTTTTCAATGAGTTTACCGCGTAGTTGTCCTATCATATCCTACCCATGCTTTCGATCGCGTCACACGCCGTTTTCTCGTTTGCTCAAGTCTTAATGGCGAGCTTTGCATATGACTATGACATAAAGCCACCGCTAATGCATCAGCAGCATCAGCTTGTGGTTTATGTGATAAATTTAACAAAATTTGAATCATATGCTGAATTTGGCTCTTATCTGCATTTCCTTTACCAACTATAGCTAACTTTATTTGCCTTGGGGCATATTCATAAACAGGAATATTTGCTGCCATCACGGCTGCTATGGCAACGCCCCTTGCCTGACCTAGTTTTAAAGCACTGGCCACATTTTTTTGAACAAAAACTTGTTCAATCGCAAGCTCTGTTGGTTTAAATTGCAAGACAATGTCTTGGATTCTGGCAAATAGCTCAGCCAATCGTCTTGGCATATCAGTTGCTGTTAACCTAACACAACCGCCTAGCAAGCAAATTGGCTGATGATTGTCTTTTAGCTCAATAATGCCAAATCCTGTGACACGTGAGCCTGGGTCAATACCTAAGATCCTTCTTATGTTTGACACGTTATTATCCTAATTGACGACCAATTTCTTCTGAAATATCTGCGTTAGAGTAGACATCTTGTACATCATCCAGATCTTCAAGCATATCAACCATTTTCATAAATTGCATGGCATCTTCTAATCCTAAGGGAACCGTCACCGAAGCTGTCATGGTTACTTGGGCATCTTCTGGTGCAAATCCACTTTCTTTTAACGTAGCCACAACATCGCTAAATGCATCAGGCGTGGTATTCACCACAAAACTACCATCATCTTGTTTAATAACATCTTCAGCGCCTGCTTCAATCGCCGCTTCCATCAATTTATCTTCATCAATGTTGTTATTGAAAGTGATCTCGCCTATTTTGCTAAACAAATAAGCAACTGAACCATCGGTGCCCAAATTTCCGCCCATTTTAGTAAAAACATGGCGTACTTCTGATACCGTGCGATTACGATTATCCGTTAAACAATCTACCATCATGGCCACACCATTAGGACCATAACCTTCATAACGGATGGATTCTAAATCCGCATCATCAGCGCCGCCCATCCCTCGCTTAATCGCTCTGTCGATGGTGTCTCGCGTCATATTCTGCGCAAGTGCTTTATCAACAGCAATGCGCAATCTTGGATTATTAATGTCTGAACTTAACTTCGCAGCAGTGGTAATTTCTCTAATGAGTTTAGTAAAAATTTTGCCCCGCTTCGCATCTTGCGCGCCTTTTCGATGCTTAATATTTGCCCACTTACTATGCCCTGCCATTTTTCCTCCTAAGGAACATACTTTTTAACGGCTTCTTGATTGGTTGATGAAATCATTTTTGTCAAAGATTCTTCTTTAGTTACCCAACAATAATCTTGATGTTCATTGCTCATCGATATTTTGATCGGTTTTTTAACAATGAAGCAAAAAACATGCTCTAAATTTTGTGTAACACCCTGCTGATAACGGTGTTGCCAAGCAGGATAAATATCAAACCAATGCGATTCGCCTACATCCTGCATAAGACCTTCATTCGGTGTTAATCCTGTTTCCTCTTTAAGCTCACGAATCGCGCCCTCCAAGGGAGATTCATTTTCGTGCAAACTACCCGTCACGGATTGCCAAAAATCAGGCCAATCATTTCGTTGCAATAACAGCACCTGGCTATTTTGTGTATACACAACTACCAGTACCGATTCTGGACGCTTATATTCAGGCATTTGGCTTTGACACACATAAAGTGGGGTGACAAAAAATTCTAACAATTATAACATGGTCAGCTTTAAGACAAAATGAGGCCACCAGCCGCTCTAAATGGCCTAAAATACTTAAACAAGATTTAAGTTACGTGGTATACTCATTTGCTATAGCTACAACATGGAATAATGAACCATGATTCGATTTATAATGATTCTTTGCATCATTTACGCTGTATTTTGGTGCGCTAAAAAGCTATTTCGATACTTTTTAGTAAAATGGCTTATGTCACTACAACAGCAACCAAGCGCTGCGCATGTGCAGGATGATAGCCAAAAGTTAGTGCAATGTGAGTATTGCCAAACCTTTGTCCCCCAAGAAAAAGCCTTTCCTTTTGCTAAAAGATTCTATTGTAGCGAAAAGCACGCCAAGCTATAGTATTTCTTGAATTGTACCATTGCCCAAGGATGGGTTATACGTTGTTTCAAGCCATTAGCAAAACTTCCACTTACCACTGGCAAGCGCTAAGGTTATTTTCTGTTTATCGCGTTATCTTATCGTTAGGCTTTTTTACAATCATTTTCTTAAACA
>JBFXKR010000112.1:0-6014 GCA_050173595.1 Candidatus Berkiella sp. | reverse complement strand
ACGCCTGTTTTACTCATAGTTGTCCATTACAGTATACTTTATCTATCTTTACAATATAAGTTATATAGATAAGTTTCAAGTGGATAATAATGCTATTGTAACGGCAAGCCAACAAAAGCCTCAAGCAACTTCCGTTTTAATCATGATTTTATTAATGATCCCTTTAGAATTACCGCTAGGGTTAGCGCTTGATCTTTACCTGCCCTCAATTCCTGCGATGGCATCTACCTTAAATAGCTCAGGGCAAATGATACAACTTACCCTGACTTTGTTTATGTACTGTTTTGGCTTTGGCCAATTAGTGGCAGGCCCCATTACCGATAGCATCGGCAGAATACCGGTATTACGAGGCAGTTTAATTTTATTTACCCTGGGAAGCTTGCTGTGTACTTTTAGCAACAGCATTTCGCTGCTTTTGTTTGGTCGGGTTCTACAAGGTTTCGGGGCTTGTGGCACACAAGTGGTTGCCTTTGCCTTGGTGCGAGATAAGTTTGATGGTAAAGATGCCACCATCATTTACACTGCCCTTAAAGGCGCCATGACAATTGCGCCTATTGTTGCCCCCATATTAGGTGCCTTTCTTAGCGTTAAATATGGTTGGAAAATGAATTTTGCAGTGCTAAGTGCTTATGGCATTGGCGTTTACTTGTTATGCCATTTTGCAATTAAAGAAAGTTTTTACAAACAAAAAACGACTCAAAAAAACTTTATTCAACATATTGTAAACAGCATTGCTCCATATCAACAGATCATACTGAACAAGCAATTTCTCTATTTTGGATTTTGCGGACTCGTTACCCAAGCGGCGATGTTTGGGTACTTTTCACTCTCCCCACAATATTTTGTTAATCTCTATGGATTAAGCGAAGCAACTTTTGCCAAGTTGTTTAGCATTAATGCTTTTACCTTTTTACTCACCAGTATTTTTGCAGGTAAAGCCATCTATCGGTTGGGATTAAGCAATAGCACCTTGCTTGGTGGGGCATTATTATTGTTAAGCGGTAGTTTAATGATGACGGCTCACTTTCATTATGCTCATCCCTACGTCTTATTTTTACCTAATTTAATTGCTTCGAGTGCCGCATCGTTTTTATTAGGCGCTGCAGCCTCTGGTGCCATGATGCCTTTTAAGCAACATGCAGGGCGCGCTGCTGCTTTGTTTGGTTGTTTTGAATTTGTGGGTGGCGCGTCAGTTGGTCAAATGGCGATTTGGGGAAATACCATTTCCATTTTACCGCTTGCCACCATCTTAATTGTTTTGAGTATATTACTTGGATTGAGCAATCGATTATTACTTAAAGCTGAGCAATGTTAAGTAGTTTTCCAGTTTCAGAAAAACTCACCTCAAAGCGCCCGTTGATGCCATGTGGTGTCACAAACTTTCTTAATGCGCTAGCAGGCAGTTGTACACGCTCTCCTGTGACAGCATGTACAACAATGTTTTGCGCCACACCTTGGTAGTATTTTAAAAACGCCTGTGGCGAGATAACTATTTGTACCAATAGTGTGGGCATCGTTTATTTTAAAGATTTACTTACAATTTCAAATACATCTTCAGAAAGATCCTCTGTTGATTGGATTTTCATCAATGCATTTTTCATTAATTCAGAATGTGGCGCTGCTAGTCGCTTGTACTGTGTCAACCCTTCTAATAACCGAGCAGCTACTTGAGGGTTTCTTTGATTTAATGCAATCACTTGATCAGCCAAAAACGCATATCCATTGCCATTATCATCGTGAAAACGCTCTGGATTCGCCATGGCAAAAGTATTAATGAGCGCATAAACCTTATTGGGATTCCCCATATCAAAGCTCTCATGCGTTAGTAATGCTTTAATGTTCTCAAGCACATTTGGCAAATCAGCACAGGCTTGCAAACTTAGCCATTTATTAACTACCAAATCTTCTTGTTTGTATTTCTTATAAAAATCATCAAAAAGAGTTTGTCGAACGTTGGATGTTGAATGGTTAATTGCAACAAGCGCGCCCATGGCATCAGTCATATTACGCGCTTTTTCATATTGGCTTTGCGCTAAGGCTAACCATTTACTACTCGCCTTAACAAGATAATAAAGGCAAGTATTTTTTAGCGCACGATAACCCATGCTAGTGCTGCTTTGAGTGCCATCATCACGTTCACTAGCAATAGCATAAACTTTTTCTAAATCATCTTCTAAAGATTCAGACATTTCTTCAATTAAAGCTTTACGTGCACTAATCAGCGCATCAACAATAACTTGTGTTAATTCTTCTGCTACATATTGAAATGAAGGAATTATCAATAGTTGTGCAAGCAAAGCGGGCTCTGGGATGTCTTGTTGTAAAATCTCCCGATAAGCCTCTATTAACGTCACAGGCACCACTAATGATTTATCTTCGATATAATCTTTCATTAATGATTTAATCGCTTTAGTACCAAGTCGACTTGAAGCATCCCATCGATTAAACAAATCATCATCAGAGATCATTAATAAAACCAATTCAGCTTCGGTATAAGGATAAAACAATTTCACAGGGGCTGAAAAATTACCAAGCAAAGATGGCACTGGCTTTACCGGCACATTTTCAAAAACAAATTCATTCGTTTCTTTATCAATAACTAAAAATTGGCCATCAGCAGTTTGATGTATAGGTGTTTGGCATGCTAATGGGATCTTGTCTCCTTGATCATCGTAAAGTGCAATTTTTACCGGAATGACATAAGGGCTTTTAGGTGAATTATCTGGTGTTTTTGCACAAACTTGAGTAAGGGTTAATTTAAATTGTTTTAATTTTGAATCATAATCTTCCTTGACGTTAACTTGCGGTGTGCCTGATTGATCATACCATCTAAAAAATTGAGATAAGTCTCTTTTATTTGCATCACCTAAAGCATTTACAAAGTCTTCAATAGTAACAGCTTGACCATCAAAACGGTTAAAGTATAAATCCATCCCCTTTTTAAAACCGTCTTGTCCAAGTAGCGTGTTTAACATCCTAATAACTTCTGCACCTTTGTTATAGACTGTAGAAGTGTAAAAATTATTAATTTCAATATAAGAATCTGGTCGCACTGGATGCGCCATCGGGCCTGCATCTTCTGCAAACTGGCGTGTTCTGATAATGCGTGCATCGTTTATTCTTTTAACAGTGGGAGATCCCATCGATGCGGAGAATTGTTGCTCGCGAAAAACAGTTAAGCCTTCCTTTAAACTTAACTGAAACCAATCGCGGCAAGTAATTCTATTGCCTGTCCAATTATGAAAATATTCATGACCAATAACGGCTTCAACATTTTGAAAATCAGTATCGGTAGCTGTTTTTTCACTGGCGAGCACATATTTTGAATTAAAAATATTTAATCCTTTATTCTCCATAGCGCCCATATTAAAATCATTAACAGCAACTATCATGTAAATATCAAGATCATATTCTCTGCCGTAAGTTTTTTCATCCCATTTCATTGAATTTTTTAAAGCTAACATGGCATAGTCTGCTTTATCTTTGTTTTGTGCTTCAACGAAAATTTCCAGGGCAACATTTCTTCCTGAGAGCGTTTTATAAGAATCTGAAATTTTTACTAAGTCACCTGCAACAAGTGCAAATAAGTAACTTGGTTTTTTAAATGGATCTTGCCATTTTACATAATGCCTATTGTTACTTAATTCCCCTGCTTCAATATTATTTCCGTTAGATAATAAAATGGGATATTTTGTTTTATCAGCCACTATCGTCGTGGTGAATAGCGCCATGACATCTGGTCTATCTAAATAGTAGGTGATTCTTCTAAAACCTTGTGCTTCGCACTGGGTGCAAAACAATTTACCCGAGCGATAGAGTCCGCTTAGTGTTGTGTTTTTTTGCGGATAAATTTCTGTCACTATTTCGAGTGTAAAAGCATCTGGCACTGATTGAATGGCCAAGGATTGATCTGTCAGTTCATACTCATTACTTGATAGTGGCTTATCATTAAGACGAATTGATATCAGTGTTAGTGCCTCTCCATGCAGTACCAATGGAATAGTGCTGTCCTTTTTACTGTTTCTGACGATATTAATTAATGAGTGAACAATTGATTTGTCTTCTTGAAGTTCAACATGCAAATCAATACTTTGAACAAAAAAATCTGGGGTCTGATAATCTTTGAGGTAGGTCGTTTTTAGTTTTGCGTTTTGCATTTTCATATTGCTCGTTGGCGCCTATGCTTATTAATAGAAGATAACGAACTGCCATCTTTATATTAGTCTATTCCTTTAAAATGCAGTGATCCAGGAAAAAATTAAGGCAGTTTACTAAGAAAATACTCTTAAAAAGGAGTCACCATGGACGTATTTAGCAACTTTAAAGATCGCTTTGATGGCAGATTTAAAGAAGAAGAATACACTCTGCAAGAATACCTCCAGCTTTGCAAACAAGACAAGATGGCTTATGCAAATTCTGCTGAACGTTTACTCAGTGCTATTGGAGAGCCCAAACTGGTTGATACCAGCAATGACAGACGCTTAAGTCGGATCTTTTCAAACAAAGTTATTAAACTCTACGATTCATTTGGCTCCTTCTATGGCATGGAAGAGCCCATCGAACAAATCGTATCTTTCTTAAAACATGCGGCCCAAGGCCTTGAAGAAAAGAAACAAATTCTTTACCTATTAGGACCCGTTGGTGGTGGTAAATCCTCCTTGGCGGAACGCTTAAAAGCCTTAATGGAAAAAGTGCCCTTTTACGCACTCAAGGGCTCACCGGTACATGAGTCACCTTTAGGTTTATTTAATCCAGATGAAGACGGCCCCATTTTAGAAGAAGTCTATGGGATCCCAAGACGTTATGTAGAAACTATCATGTCACCATGGGCTGTGAAGCGCCTACATGAGTACAATGGCGATATTAATCAATTCCGTGTTGTTAAAATTTGGCCTTCTCGATTAAGCCAAGTTGCTGTTGCTAAAACAGAGCCTGGCGATGAAAATAATCAAGATATATCATCCTTAGTCGGTAAAATTGATATCCGAAAACTAGAGCAATTTGCACAAGACGATCCTGATGCTTACAGTTATTCGGGTCGATTATGTAAATCAAACCGTGGCTTGCTCGAGTTTGTGGAAATGTTTAAAGCACCGATTAAAGTGCTGCATCCTTTGCTCACAGCAACACAAGAAGGAAATTACAACGCAACAGAAGGCTCCGCCTCGATTCCATTTGATGGCATCATTATGGCGCACTCCAATGAAAGCGAATGGCTAACCTTCAAAAATAATAAACATAATGAAGCCTTTTTAGACAGAGTCTACATTGTTAAAGTGCCTTATTGCTTGCGTGTCACTGAAGAAATTCAAATTTACAAAAAATTATTAATAAACAGCTCATTAAGAGAAGCGCATTGTGCACCAAACACATTGAAAATGTTAGCCCAGTTCTCAGTTCTTTCTCGACTCAAAGAGCCAGAGAACTCTAGTATTTTCTCAAAAATGCGAGTATATGATGGCGAAAACTTAAAAGACACCGATCCTAAAGCAAAATCATATCAAGAATATCGAGACTATGCTGGCGTCGATGAAGGTATGACCGGTTTATCAACTCGCTTTGCGTTTAAAATTCTCTCAAAAGTGTTCAACTTTGATTCAACTGAAATTGCAGCGAATCCCGTTCACTTATTATATGTTTTAGAGCAACAAATCGAACGCGAACAGTTTCAACCTGAAGTGGCTGAAAGATATCTCTCATATATCAAAGGTTACCTATCTCCGCGATATGTTGAATTTATTGGTAAAGAAATTCAAACGGCTTACCTTGAGTCTTATTCTGAATATGGGCAAAATATCTTTGACAGATATGTTACTTATGCTGACTTTTGGATCCAAGATCAAGAATATCGCGATCCTGACACGGGTGAGATTTTAGACCGACTCTCATTAAATGATTAGCTTTAAAAAATTTAAAAACAAGATGTGATCTCTAAAACAAAATATTTAATAAATGAAATTTTAAAATTTTTTTTAATTTAAATTGATAAAAATCATGGAAAAAATAAAATTTTT
>JBFXKR010000111.1:0-6068 GCA_050173595.1 Candidatus Berkiella sp. | reverse complement strand
GGCGCGTGGCAAGTTGAGCTGAATCCAGACTGCACGCCAAACCTACAAATTAATCCTTATTATGCTTCGCTGATTAAAAGAAGTGATGCTAGCAAAGATAACCAGTTTATGCGCAATCAATTACAAGAAGCACGTTGGTTTTTAAAAAGCATTGAAAATCGAAATGACACTTTATTAAAAGTAGCTAGATGTATTGTCCATGAGCAACAAGCCTTCTTAGAGTTTGGCGAAGAAGCCATGAAGCCAATGATTCTTTCTGACATTGCAACCGCCCTTGAAATGCATGAATCAACCATTTCGCGCGTAACCACACAAAAATATCTTCATACCCCAAGAGGTACTTTCGAATTAAAATACTTCTTCTCAAGCCATGTGAGTACTGAAGAAGGCGGAGAATGTTCAGCAACCGCGATTCGTGCACTGATTAAAAAGCTAATTGGAGCTGAAAACCGCAATAAGCCTTTAAGTGATAGCAAACTCTCTCAAATGCTTCAAGAATTAGGCATCAATGTCGCAAGACGCACCGTTGCCAAATACCGCGAAGGCATGACTATTCCGCCTTCAAACGAAAGAAAACAATTAATTTAACGCAACAAGGAAAAAACAATGCAAATCAATTTAACCGGACACCATGTCGACATCACACCCGCACTTCGTGATTATGTAACAAATAAATTTCAAAAAATTCAAAGATACTTTTCCAACATCACCAATGTGCATGTTATTTTGAGTGTTGATAAAAAATTCCAGCAAAAAGCAGAAGCTCGTTTACATCTTGCCCGTGCCGAAGTTTTTGCTGAATCCGAAGCCAGCGATATGTATGCTGCCATTGATTTATTAATTGACAAGCTTGACCGCCAAGTTCTTAAACACAAAGAAAAAATGAAACAACACGGTGATGGTGAAGGCAACATTTAAATCAGGATGAACTTGTTGAGGGCCGGCCTTTTGCCTGCCCTCTTTTTTTTTGAAACTAAAACCTATAATAATAATTTGAGATTCACCCTGTCATGATTCAACTTAGTGATATTTTAACCCCAGATCGTACGATCTATTGCGCTATTGCTAATAGTAAAAAGAAAGCGCTTGAGCTGATTGCACAAACATTTTGTTTAAGCATACCCACCTTAAATGAAAATATTATTTTTGATGGTTTAGTGCAAAGAGAACGCCTTGGAAGCACGGCTATTGGACAAGGGTGTGCCATACCACATTGTCGAGTTGATGAAATAGAGCATGCCATTGGTTGCTTTATGATGCTAAAAGAAGGTATCGATTTTGATGCTGAGGATCATCAACAAGTGAATATGTTATTTTCAATTATTGTGCCGCAAGAAGCACAAGAAATGCATCTTGAACTACTTGCAACCATTGCTAAACTTTTTAGAGAAGAGCCCTTTCGTCGTAGCCTTTACCAAGCAAAAAATCGTGATGAACTCTACCAGCGACTTATCTCTTAAAACAAACTTACATGGCGTTTTCCTTAATATCTTTGACAAAGGGATATTGTTAACTGGAAAAAGTGGTGTAGGTAAAAGCGAATGCGCGCTGGCATTGCTAGATAGAGGCCATCAATTAATCTGCGATGATGCCCCCATTTTTGAGCGTCGTCACAATCAGTTGTTTGGCACTGCCCCTTTGGCACTTTTACATTTGTTGGAAGTCAGGGGGCTTGGCATTATTAATGTGCAACACGTATTTGGCCGTGGTTGCACCCTGCAAGAACAAGCGCTAGATCTGGTGCTAGAGCTGGCGGTGCCACCTACATCAGAACTTCGCTCAGACAACAAAAAGTTATTTTACAAACAAATATCTGGGGTCTCTATCTTGCACTTATCGATTTCTGTTATGCTTAAATCTCAGATGGCTATCCTCGTTGAAACCGCAGTAAAACTTGCTTTTTCAAGTGAAAACACGGTGATTAAAAACGCACAAGCTTCTTTGGATATTTCTTCATGAGTATGAGACTTGTAATTGTAAGTGGGCGCTCTGGCTCTGGAAAAACAATTTCCTTACATGTGTTAGAGGACCTTGGATATTACTGCGTTGATAACCTTCCTGTAGATATGCTACCGGGCTTAGTATCAAAGCTGCAATCTGATCATCCCAGATTAGCGGTCAGTATTGATGCACGTAATCTACCTTCCAATGAAGATGTGCTTAAAGAGGTGATCACACAGCTGCAACAGCCAGATTGGCATGGCGAAATTATTTATCTTGATGCCGATAATAAAAGCTTGCTAAAACGATTTAGCGAAACCAGACGTCGACATCCCTTAAGCAACGACAAAGTGTCGCTGCAAGAAGCCATAGAGCGTGAACATGCGCTATTGCAGCCGCTAGCAACCATGGCTGATATGACCATAGATACAAGTCATTTAACTGTGCATCAATTATGTGCCCTCATTCGAGATCGCGTGGCCAGAGAAAACACATCACGCCTGCAACTACTCATCCAGTCTTTTGGCTTTAAAAATGGTATGCCTGCTGATGCCGACTTTATTTTTGATGTACGTTGCTTACCTAATCCTTATTGGCAATCTGATTTACGTGGCCTTACCGGCTGCGATCAACCTGTGGCCCAGTACCTTAATGGGTATCCAGTGGTTAAACAAATGGTTGAAGATATCATCAAATTTTTAGACAATTGGATCCCGCGCTTTGAGGCAGACAATCGTAGTTACCTCACTGTGGGAATAGGATGCACTGGCGGACAACATCGGTCTGTCTTTGTAACGGAACAACTCGTACAACTTGCTAAACAACTTGATTTCAATGTGCAAGTTCGTCATAGAGATCTAAAATAAAATTATGAGCGTTGGCATATTATTAATTACACATAGTGGTATTGGTGGCGCCTTGTTAAACGTGGCGTCTGGCACCTTCGGTCGTCTTCCATTAGAAATTTCTCAATTATCGGTCAGTCGCGATCCAGATCCGGATCTTTTAATTGAAAAGGCCAGCTATTTAGTAAGAAAACTTGATGCTGGTGAAGGGGTATTAGTATTAACCGACATGTTCGGCTCAACCCCCAGTAATGTGGCGCAAGGCTTACAACATCAAGGATTTGCAATTTGTGTTGTCACTGGCCTTAACCTACCCATGTTATTTCGTGTTTTAAACTATCCTCATCTTGAATTAAATCAACTTGCCAAGAAAGCAGTGAGCGGCGGCAAAGACGGCATCTTTGAACCCCTCACTGGTCGAGATATCCGTGAAGCGCAGCTACAAGCTGGCAAGAAAAAACATCATGCTAAACTAAATCGCCAAAGGCGGGTGCTGGTTGTTGAATAAATGTTACAAAAAAAATTAGAAATCATAAACAAACTTGGCGTTCATGCACGCGCAGCCGCCAAACTCGTTCAAATGGCTTCACGTTATGCCAGCGAAATTATTATCACTAAAGACGGCCAAACGGCGAATGCAAAAAGCATCATGGGCGTGATGATGCTAGCAGCAAGCCAACATTCCTGGGTTGAAATTTCAGCAAGTGGCGAAGATGAAGAAACCGCGCTTATTGCAATAGAAAATCTGATTGCCAATCGCTTTGGAGAAGAGCGCTAACCTCCTCCAGCTCCTCATCATCATCCTCCTCCTGGAAAATTAGGTTGAGATCTTTGCGCCTTCAAAGTAGGCGATTTAGCATTAGCAGGAATGGCCAAAACACCCTCATTTGGCGAATTTATACCTTCACGCTCACATCTAGCTTTGATAGCTTCTAATAATCCTTCCCTCATTTTTTGGTTTTGAGGCGTTTCTGCCGCTGGCAGTTTAAAGGTATCTCCTGGCTCAGCAGAATCTACTGCCATTTTACAAATATTTTTAATAACGTCATCATGCAGTGGTTCTTTTGCAGTGTAGACCAAACCACCTTGTTTGGTAGGGCCAACATTTAGATCAACTTTTTTATTTTGATTTTGCTCATCTTTCATTTGGATTGTAAGATGCTCTTCGTTGCCCAATAATGTTCTTGGCGTGATATTGAGCACCCCATATTGTTCCATTTTTTCTTTATTCAATTCGATTTTAGCACCCGCTTGTGCCTCAGTTTGTTCAGCAGAAGCAGATGGTGGTTTTTTGAAAAAATCAAGCACATTTTGCAAAGTACTGATATCTTGCGTTAATAACTCTTCGACGGTACCTGACATAGGCCCAGCATGAGTAAGAGGTTTAACCCTTGAGGTGGTTTTAACTGGAGACGATGCGGGTGCTGCTTGTGCAGGTCCAGAAACTGAAACTAATGATTCAGCTTCAGCATCTGCTTTTGCTTTTACTTTTTCAGCTCTTGCTGCTTTTTGCTCAGCACTAATTACGCCTCTTTTCCATTGGTTTGGTTGGCCTGCAGCAGGTGAGGACGCAGCAGGTGGAGGCGCAGCATTCTCATCTGAAGAGACAGCAACACCAGCAGCATTAGCTTCATCTACCCCAGCTCTGTCAGTCGTTTGCGTATTAGCAGTATCAACTTGTGTATTTGTATTTGCAGCTGCCGCTGCGGCCGCTTGAAGTACAGGTGGAGCCGTTTCTAAGGTGGCATTAGCACGACGGGAACGAGTTTCCGTAGGAAGTACTGCAACAGCAGGAGATACTACTCCAGCAGGAGGTACAGCGACAGCAGCAGTTATAGGTTCAGGCACAACGGCTTTCGTTTTATCTTCAAATGATTTTACAGCTTGTGCAACATTTTCAACATCTGCTTTATTTTGACATTGATATAATTGATCTCTGATGACTGATAGCTCTGCTAATTGCGCATAATCTTTCATGTTAATTTCATATTTATTGCCACTAAGCTCAAATACCAACTTCGCTTTATCAGAATCTAGTTTAAAAGATTGATCAAATCCTTTAATTAATTTTTCTAACTCGTCAAATTTACCTGCATTAAATAAAGTCAGAAATTTATAACTCAGATCTGGACGATCAAATTTATTAAAGTCTGGGTTTTTTAGCATCAATTCGTTATATTTCTGGTTGAGCACTTTTTCCATCGCTTTAAAGGAATCCAAAAATTCAGGCTCAGCTTTTAAATCTTGAGCCATAGCAGCAGTGGGTGCTCTTAAAGCTTCAAATGTTGCCTTGGCAGAGGCTAGTTGAGATTTTTGTTCACCCGCTGCTCCAAAGCTAGCTTGGGAACGAATTGCGCCATAGAGTTTAAAAGCTTCTTCAAAGTTTAATCCCGCATAGGCCGGTTCAAGCGCAAGTAATGCGCCAATTAAAGCGCCTGTTCTACCTGTCCCCCCTTTGCAATGAACCAATAATTTTGAATCTGCCGCTTGGCATCTTTGTGAGGCCAAACGCAAATATTCCGTTTCTTGGGGCGTTAAATCAGCAACGCCCTTATTTTTCAAAGGAAAATGATGAACCAAGCGCTCCTCTCCTTGAACTTTAACTTTATAGGTGATAATTCTGCCGACTTTATTAATTATTTCACCCTGTTCAAAATAAGGAGTAAAATCAGGTTCTTGAAAAGCTTCTTCAGGACCACCTCCCGTTTCTTGCGATCTGATCGCATAATGAAAATCATTGCGACCAATCGCAATGATCTCTTTAATCGGTTTGAAGTTATTAGAAAGGGCAGCATTAAATAATTGTTCTTCACCTAAGCGACTTCCCTGTGTGAGGGCTAGCGCTGTATCAGGGATATTAAAAACAGGATGATCTGTTAGCGCATTATCTCTAGCTTTATCCTTATTCCTCATGATGCCTCGAAGTCTAGTGACATCTTTCAATGCATTTTCAGTTGCTTCACTAGGATTTAGATCATAATACAATGGTCTTACATCAAATGCTTCTTTTTGATTTTTAGAAATCTGAGATTTTTCTATAAAAGATATAATGAGGTCTTTATGATTTCTTGCTGCAGTAGGATTCTCTAAAATAAATTTTTGTAATTTTTGCAATACACCTGATATTGTTTGAGCAGGCACATCATTGGGAATATTTATTTCTAATAATTGAACCAATGCTTTTTCATCAAAAGCACTTTGCGCAATATAAGCCAATATTTGATTTTCTTTAGCTTTTTTAATTTCAGTGCCAAGTTTAATAACGCTTTCTTTAGATTCAAT
>JBFXKR010000110.1:0-6086 GCA_050173595.1 Candidatus Berkiella sp. | reverse complement strand
TCTCGTCGTCAACCAAGTGGTTGAGTTTCAGCATATACATGTAGCCCACTGTGACAGGACGCTCAAATTGTTCACCGGTGCGGCCGTCAAACAACATGGTTTGGCCACTTTCAGGCAAACCTGCTGTCTTGAGCAGGGCTTTAATTTCTTTCTCATTCGCGCCATCAAATACCGGTGTAGCCATCGGGACACCATTTCTCAGGTTGATGCTAAGCTCGTTTAGCTCCTCATCGGTCACCTTGTTAAAATCAATCTTGTTTTGACCAGAGGTGTTATAGATCCCTTGCAAGAACTGACGTATTTCATCTGATTTACGTTTTTCATCAAGCATTTGACCTATTTTCAGCCCAAGCCCTTTCGCTGCCCAGCCAAGGTGCGTTTCTAATACCTGCCCGACGTTCATACGAGAAGGAACACCAAGTGGGTTAAGCACGATATCAACAGGTGTGCCATCATCAAGATAAGGCATATCTTCCACAGGAACGATAGTTGAAATAACACCTTTGTTACCGTGACGACCTGCCATTTTATCACCAGGTTGTACGCGACGTTTCACAGCCAAATACACCTTAGCAATCTTAAGCACGCCTGGCGCTAAATCATCACCTTGTTGTAGTTTTGCACGTTTTTCATCACGACGTTTTTCGTAATCTTCACGTAACTGGTTAATTTGTTCTTTCGCTGCTTCTAGTTTTTGGGTGGCTTTATCATCCTTCAAGCGGATCTCAAACCAGTTTTCTTTAGGCAGCTTTTCTAGGTAATTAGCGGCAATTTTATCGCCAGCTTTTAGGCCAGCAGGACCACCTTCAGCAACTTTGCCAATCAACATTTTTTCTACACGTTGATAGACATCGCCTTCTCTAATTCTAAATTCATCTTCCAAGTCTTTCTTGATGCGTTCAAACTCCATTTTTTCAATTTGAAGCGCTCTGGCATCTTTTTCAACACCATCTCTGGTAAAGACTTGTACATCGATAACTGTTCCGTTCATGCCGGTTGGCACACGTAAAGAAGTATCTTTTACATCAGATGCTTTCTCGCCGAAAATCGCCCTTAAGAGTTTTTCTTCTGGTGTCAGTTGGGTTTCGCCTTTGGGGGTTACTTTACCCACCAGAATATCACCGGACTCCACTTCTGCGCCGATGTACACAATCCCGGATTCATCCAACTTGGATAATGCACTTTCACCAACGTTAGGAATATCTGAGGTAATTTCTTCAGGCCCTAATTTGGTATCACGCGCAACACAGGTGAGTTCTTCAATGTGAATGGTCGTAAATCTATCTTCTTGAACGACTCGCTCAGAAATTAAGATAGAGTCCTCAAAGTTATAACCATTCCAAGGCATAAACGCGACAAGTAGGTTTTGGCCTAATGCCAACTCACCCATATCGGTTGATGGACCATCTGCCAGTACGTCGCCTGCGCGAATGACATCACCTTGCTTAACCAAAGGACGCTGATTAATACAGGTATTTTGATTAGAACGGGTATATTTGGTGAGATTGTAAATATCAACGCCCGCTTCATTTTCTGCTGTTTCATCATCATTAACACGAACAACAATACGGCCGGCATCAACAGACTCAATCAAACCACCACGTCTTGCAACAACGGTAACACCAGAGTCTGCTGCCACTGTTCTTTCCATTCCGGTACCCACTAATGGCTTTTCAGCTTTTAGTGTAGGAACCGCTTGGCGTTGCATGTTAGAGCCCATGAGTGCACGGTTAGCATCGTCATGCTCTAAGAATGGAATTAAGGATGCCGCAACAGAAACGATTTGCTTTGGCGAAACATCCATATATTGAATTTTTTCTTTAGTCGTAAAGGTAAATTCATTTTTATGACGACATGGCACAAGATCATCAAGGATCTCAAGATCCGGACTTAATGATGCATTTGCCTGCGCAATGACATATTCACCTTCTTCAATAGCCGATAAAAATTCAATTTCATCGGTTACTTTGGCATCAACTACTTTACGGTATGGGCTTTCTAAGAAACCATAGGTATTGGTTCTAGCATAAACCGATAAGGAATTGATTAACCCGATATTCGGACCTTCAGGTGTTTCAATGGGGCACACTCTACCATAATGGGTTGGGTGTACGTCGCGGACTTCAAAGCCTGCACGCTCACGCGTCAAACCACCGGGCCCTAATGCTGAAACACGACGCTTATGGGTCACTTCCGATAGCGGATTGTTTTGATCCATAAATTGCGACAACTGCGAAGAACCAAAAAACTCTTTAATCGCAGCAGAAACTGGCTTCGCATTGATAAGATCTTGTGGCATCAAGCCATCGGATTCAGCAACACTTAAACGCTCTTTGACAGCGCGCTCTACACGTACCAAACCTACGCGGAATTGGTTTTCAGCCATTTCACCAACGCTTCTAACGCGTCGATTGCCTAAATGATCAATATCGTCGACTTCACCGCGTCCATCGCGAATGTCAATTAAGGTCTTTAATACAGCAATAATATCTTCTTTAGATAAAATGCCTGGGCCAATAATATCTTTGCGACCAACACGACGGTTGAACTTCATACGTCCAACAGAAGATAAATCATATCGTTCTTCAACAAAGAATAAGTTTTCAAAAAGCGCTTCAGCTGCTTCTTTTGTGGGTGGCTCACCAGGACGCATCATGCGATAAATTTCAACCAAAGCTTCTAGTTGAGATTTAGTAGGATCAACCCGCAGCGTATCAGAAATGTAAGGCCCATGATCTAAATCATTGGTGTAAAGCGCAGCAAATTCAGTGATATTTCCTTTAATGAATGCTTCAAGAAGCTCTGGGGTAATTTCAGCATTTGCCTCAGCAATCACTTCACCCGTTTCTTGATCAATAATGTCCTTCGCTAAAGCTTTACCATATAAGTATTCACGTGGCGTACGAAGCGTCTTAACGCCCAATTCTTCCATTTGTCGAATATGACGCGCAGTGATACGACGTCCTTCTTCAACAATGACATTCCCTTTGCCATCTCTAATATCAAACATGGCTGTTTCGCCACGAAGACGGCTTGGGATCAATTCAAGTATAAATTCACCTTTTTCAATTTTGTATTTATTAACATCAAAAAAGGTTTCTAAAATTTGTTCTGCACTAAATCCTAATGCACGCAACACAATGGTTGCAGGAATTTTGCGACGTCTGTCGATTCTTGCATAAATGCAATCTTTAGGATCGTATTCAAAATCTAACCAAGAACCACGATAAGGAATAACACGTGCGGAATATAGCAGTTTTCCAGAAGAATGTGTTTTACCTTTATCATGATCAAAAAACACGCCAGGTGAACGGTGTAATTGAGAAACAATAACACGCTCTGTTCCATTGATGACAAATGTACCATTGGCTGTCATCAAAGGTATTTCACCCATGTAGACTTCTTGTTCACGAATGTCTTTTACTTTTTTAGTATCGCCAGTTGCTTCTTTATCAAAAAGCACCAAGCGCACAAGCACCCTTAACGGAGCTGCAAAGGTTAATCCACGCTGTTGACACTCTTTCACATCGAATGAAGGCTCACCCAGGCGATAACCTACAAACTCTAACTGCGCATTCCCTGAGAAACTGTTAATGGGAAACACAGACTTAAATGCCGCTTGCAAGCCGATATCTTGTCTTGCATCAACTGGCGTATCTTCCTGCAAAAAGCTAATTTTGTAGGAATTAAGCTGAATCGCCAGCAGTGGCGGGATCTCAAACGTGTCGAGATGTTTTAAAGTATCAAGTCGTTTACCAAAATCTGCTCGGGGTCGCTTTTTCTCGGTATAGGATAATTCCATCGGATGTCCTCAACGTGAGTTATGAAACGACAAAAGGCTAACGGCAAAAGCCGCTAGCCAATATGTAACGAAATATGTTAAATGCCGGTTGTTATTTAATTTCAACCTGTGCACCAACTTCTTCAAGTTCTTTCTTGAACTTTTCAGCTTCGTCTTTAGAAACACCTTCTTTCACAGGAGCAGGTGCACCTTCAACTAATGCTTTTGCTTCTTTTAAGCCCAAATTGGTGATAGCACGTACAATTTTAATGACGTCTACTTTCTTTTCACCAAAAGCTTTTAAGACAACATCGAACTCGGTCTTTTCAGCAGCAGCAGCACCGGCAGCAGCAGGAGCGGCAGCAACGGCAACAGCAGCTTGCGCGCTAACACCTAATTCGTCTTCCATCTTCTTAACAAGTTCAACAACTTCCATGATTGATAATTCAACAATGGAATCAAATAATTTTTGAATTTTAGCTTCAGACATTTAATTCACCTCTGGTATTTATAAGTCTTTTACTCGCACCCGCTACGCTCTTTATTAAGAGCATAATGAGTTAAGAGCTTTCTTTCTTTTTACGATAATCTTCCAAAGCCCTGACCAAGCTACTATGCGGTTCAGCAATTGTACGAACCAACTTGGTAGCTGGAGCCATCAATGTAGCTGCTAACATAGAAAGTGCTTCTTTACGTGAAGGTAAAGCAGCCACTGCATCTAGATGTTTTGCATCATAGAACTGACCAGCCACTGACAACGCTTTGACTTCAAAAGTTTCATTGTCTTTTGCAAAGTCTTTAAACAAGCGTGCGGCAGCACCTGGTTCGTTTTGAGCAAAACCAAAAATGAGTGGTCCAGTTAAAACACTATCCATGCACTCTAATTCGGTGCCTTTAAATGCTCTTCGTGCTAAGGTATTTCTTATCACGCGCAAATAAACACCGTTTTCTCTCGCCTTTTTACGTAAAGACGTCATTGCAGGCACATCGAGACCTCGATAATCTGCAACAACAAGAGAGAGTGCTACATTAGCCACTTCCGAGACTTCGGCGACGATCGCTTTTTTATCTTCAAGATTGAGCGCCACGACGCCTCTCCTTTTTGGGTTAAACAAGTGATTGTTACATCACATCCTGCGGTTACATTACCCTTCTACGCCAAGGCTTCGAAGGGCAGGCTGGCCGCCTACGTAGGTAAATTAAGCATTTATTTAAAAATTAGATAAATGCACCCACGGTCTCTGACACCACTGCAACCAGCCTCACCCTTCATACCAAAGAGATATCTGATGAGAAACTGCTACAGTCTGATTACCCGACTTTGCCTATTTGCTGCAAGAAAAGCTATGCCACAAAGTAGGCTTCGCCGGGCTAAACGTTTAACGACTAAGCGTTAAATGTTTAAACTTCCCTGATCAACAACAAGGCCTGGGCCCATGGTTGTTGATACGGTAATTTTCTTCAAGTAAACACCTTTAGAGGTGCTGGGTTTGACACGACGTAAATCGGCCAATAATTTTTCCAAGTTTTCGCGTAATGCTTTGACTTCAAAATTCACTTTACCAATTGTGCAGTGAATGATGCCGCCTTTATCGCTGCGATAAGAAACCTGACCGGATTTAGCATTATTAACTGCTTTTGCGACATCAGGTGTTACTGTGCCAACTTTTGGGTTTGGCATTAGACCACGTGGTCCGAGAATTCTTCCTAATTGACCAACCAAGCGCATCGCATCTGGTGTTGCAATTAAAACATCAAAATCCAACTTGCCAGATTCAGCTTTTTGTTTGATTTCTTCAGCCAAATCATCAAAGCCTACATATTCTGCACCCGCGTCTTTTGCAGCTTGCGCATTTGCACCTTGTGCAAATACAGCGACTCTCATTGAGCGGCCAGAACCATGGGGCAATTGTGTTGCGCCACGCACAACTTGATCAGACTTTCTTGCATCAACACCAAGTACAACAGCCACATCCACGCTTTCTACAAATTTCACTTTGGATGAATCTTTTAAAATTTTGCAAGCTTCATCAATAGAGTATGAGCTGGTTGTAGAAACTTTTTCTTTTATCGCTTTCATGCGTTTTGAAATTGCCATGTTTTACCCCTTAACCTCAATACCCATACTGCGCGCTGTCCCTGCAACAGTGCGAATAGCTGCTTCCATGTCTGCAGCTGTGAGATCAGGTAGTTTTGTTTTAGCAATTTCCATCGCTTGCGCGCGGGTTACTTTGCCTACTTTATCTGTATTAGGTTTACCACTGCCGCTTTGAATGCCAGCGGCTTTCTTAAGCAAATAAGAAGC
>JBFXKR010000109.1:0-6118 GCA_050173595.1 Candidatus Berkiella sp. | reverse complement strand
ACGGAACTTGGCTCTAAAACACCTGTGCATCCAAATGATCATGTGAATATGGCACAATCTTCAAATGATTCTTTTCCTTCTGCAATGAATATTGCAGCAGCGTACAGTGTTAAAAAACAATTGCTACCTGCTGTTAAGGCGCTTGCTGATGCCATTTCGAATAAAGCAACCCAGTGGAAAGATGTGATCAAAATTGGCCGCACCCACATGCAAGATGCAACGCCAATCTCATTAGGACAAGAATGGTCAGGTTATAGTGCTATGTTAAATGACAATATCCAAAGAATTGAGTTTGCCTTAAATGGCGTTTATCGCTTAGCGCTGGGTGGGACAGCTGTTGGCACAGGTATTAACGCTATTCCTGGCTTTGCTGAAAGTGCCGTTGAACAAATAGCAAAAATTACTGAACTTCCCTTTGTAAGTGCGCCCAACAAATTTGCGGTGCAAGGGGCACATGATGACTTAGTGCAGCTATCAGGCACGCTTAAATGTTTAGCTGTTTCTTTATATAAAATTGCCAATGATATTCGATTACTCTCTTGCGGACCAAGAGCAGGGTTTGCCGAGTTAAACATTCCTGAAAATGAACCTGGCTCATCTATCATGCCTGGCAAAGTCAATCCAACACAAGCAGAAGCTTTAGCTATGATAGCCGTTCAAGTTATTGCAAATGATGTGGCAGTGAGTTTTGGTGGAGCAGGTGGTTATCTTGAAATGAATGTCTATAAACCATTAATGATTTCTAATATTGCCCAGTCTATTACTATTCTATCAGATGGATGTACCAATTTTAGAAAATATTTAATTGAAGGCACAACACCAAATTTAAAAAAGATCAAACAATATGTGCAAAGCTCGTTGATGCTGGTGACAGCGCTTTCACCTGTTATTGGTTATGACAAATCATCGCAAATCGCACATTTTGCCATGGATAATGATTTAACACTAAAACAAGCAGCCCTGAAACTCGGCTTCGTTTCTGAGGATGAATTTGACAAAATTATACAGCCATCTCAAATGATACAGCCAACTGGGGCATCAACACACACCAAAGATCTAGGTCAACATTGATTGATCTCAAGGAGAAACATCATGACATCTTATCAAAAACGCGGTATTGAATTGTTAATGGATCCTACGTTAAATAAATCAACAGCTTTTACGGAAGCACAAAAGCAAGAATATGGATTAGTAGGATTGGTACCAGATGTGACTGAAACACTTCAAACTCAGTTGCAACGTGTCATGATGCAATTAGGTCACAAATCTACGAACTTAGATAAGTATATATATCTTATTAATTTATTAGATCATAATGAAACGTTATTTTATCATACCATCATGTCTGATCCGGCGCGTTTTTTACCGATTGTATATGATCCAACCATCGGGGAAGCGTGTTTAAAATTTGGTCATATCTATCGTCAAGCCAGAGGAATGTATCTTTCAATTGATAGAAAAGGCCAAGTTAAGGAAGTGCTCAAAAATTGGCCACAAAAAGATGTGCGATTTATTTGTGTTACTGATGGTGGCCGCATTTTAGGGTTAGGCGATCTGGGTGCCAATGGGGCAGGGATCCCAATTGGAAAGCTTCAGTTATATACCGCAACCGCCGGTGTACCACCACATTGTTTGTTGCCAATGTATCTTGATGCTGGCACCAATAATGAACAATATTTACAAGATCCCCTATATTTAGGACGCCGCCAAAAACGCGTACCAACGAAAGAGCTATTTTCTTTTGTTGATGAATTTGTTGAAGCGGTGCAAGAGGTGTTTCCAAAGTGTTGCATCCATTTTGAAGATTGGACAGGCGTTGATGCAGTACATTTGTTGCAAAGATATCGTGACGATTACTGTGTTTACAACGATGATGTGCAAGGCACAGCAGGCATTACCTTGGCGGGTATGATAAATGCAGCGAAGTTAAAAGGTACAAGTCTTAAAGATGAGAAATACTTATTTTTAGGTGCAGGCTCCGCTGCGATTGGGTTAGCAAATTTAATTTGCTCTGCCTTGGTTGCACAAGGTTTGACTTTAAAAGAAGCACAATCTCGGGTATATATGTTTGATGTAAAAGGCTTGCTTGAATCCACACGCACAGATTTAATTGATTTTCAAAAATGCTATGCGCATCAACATGCCCCAACGCATGATTTTGTTAAGGCAATTGCAAGCATTAAACCCACAGCTATTATTGGGGTAAGTACGGTGGGTGGTGCATTTAACCAAAGCGTGGTTCAGGAAATGACGAAAATTAACAAACGACCCATTATTTTCGCTTTATCTAACCCCACAGAGCATGCAGAATGCACAGCGAAACAAGCTTATGAATGGTCAAACGGCAGTGCCATCTTTGCAGCTGGGATCCCCTTTGAGCCAGTTCATTTTAATAATCAAACCTTTATGCCAGGGCAAGCCAACAACTTTTTTATTTTTCCAGCTATTGGGTTGGCAGTTTATGCAACACAACCAAAACGTATTCCTGATGAGTTGTTCATTGAAGCAGCACAAGCAGTTGCCGATCAGGTACCACAAGATTTGCTCAAACAAGGATTGCTGTATCCTTTACAATCCAACATTCTTGAAGTTGAAATCAAAACGGCAACACGCGTTGCTAAAATGATTTTTGACAAAGATCTGGCGCGCGTTGAGCAACCGACAGATATAGAAGCATTTATTCGTAAGCAAATATATAAGCCGGATTATGACTTTGATTGATTAGGATAATGGATGATGTCATGGATACACGCGGTTTTAGCTGATCGATTCGCATAACCATGCTTAAGGTTTGCTTCAAACCTTAAGCCTTCGCCTTTATTTAAGGTATGCCAAGTGTTATCAACTAACACTTCTATTTTACCCGACACCACGATCACATGCTCTATGGTGCCTGGCTCATGGGGTGGCGATATATGTTCGCATTGTGGCAAAAGTTCAATAATGTAAACTTCAAAATGTAAGTGTTTATCAAATGGAAATAGCGGCATTACACGGATTTTTTCATCCTGTGGGTGAAGCTCTCTTGTTTTACCCGAGCGGTAAATAGGTGTTTTTGAATAGGCCCTAGAAGGCTCTATAAATGAAGAAAAGGAGGTTTGAAAGCCGCTCGCTATTTTCCATAAGGTTGCAATGGTAGGGCTGGATTCTCCACGCTCTATTTGCCCTAGCATCGCTTTGCTGACCCCAGTTTCTTGTGCTGCCTTGTCAAGGCTCCAACCACGTGCTTGGCGCAGGGACTTTAAGGTAGTGGAGATTTGGCTATTGATATCGTTCATGTTGACCTTTCGTCGTGTTAAAGGTTGTGCGCTATAGCGCACGCTGCTATGATATGTCTATTATGCGTTATAACGCACAAATAGTGAATGGCTAATACACGCTTGAGAGGTTTAATATGTCTAATATTTTTGAGAATAAGTTGGTGGCAGTTCTTAATAAAAATATTGAAACAGGCAAGCTGATGAATGCACTTGCGCACATGTGCATTGGCCTTGGGGCGCTTATTACAAAAGAAGCACTTCGTTTAAGTACTTATCAAGATGCTGATGGTGGGGTGCATCCCTGTATCTCTGAGATCCCTTTTATCATTTTGACCGAAAGTTCGAATAAAATTAGGAAATTACGAGAGCAAGCGATAAGTAATCATATTTTGTTTAATGATTTTACCGACACCATGACACAAGGCACATACCAAGAGCAAATTCAAAGAACCCTCATAACTAAAGAAATGGATTTAAACTACTATGGCATTGTTTTATTTGGAGATTGGGATACTTTGACCCAATTAACCCGAAAATTTTCTTTATTTTGCTAGAGGATACTAAGCTGATGGATACAAAAATATTATCTAAAAGTGTAAAGCGCGTTCAAGACGCATTACAAAATATGGGGTCCACTTTTGAAATCAAGGTGCTTACTGAGAGTACCAGAACAGCTAAAGATGCAGCAAAGGCACTTAACTGTGATGTTGGGCAAATAGTCAAAACGCTGCTATTTTATAGTGAAAAATCAAAGCAGCCGGTTTTAATCTTGGCCAGCGGTGCTAACCTGGTTAATGAGCAAGTTATATCTAAACTAGTTGGTGAAAATATTCTCAAAGCTGATGCTGCATTGACTAAAAAAATAACAGGGTTTGCTATTGGTGGGGTTGCGCCAATTGGGCATGAGCAACCAATCAATGTTATTTTTATAGATGAAGATCTGTTGACCTATGAATTAGTATGGGCAGCAGCTGGGACACCACATGCGGTATTTAATCTAAAAACAGATTTTCTGAAAACACTCACTGGTGGCCAGGTTGTTAACATCAAAGGTTGAATGATGCGTAAAGTATTTTGGGATGATCCTTATCAAACAACATTATCAACAAAGGTATCAAAAGTTGATGGTGAATTGGTTTTGTTTGAAGAAACGATAGCTTTTTCCTTTTCGGGAGGTCAAGAAAGTGACAAGGCTTTTGTCAATGATATGCCGGTTATAGATTCAACGATACAAGGGAATTTAATCTACTACCGTTTGGGAGCAGCGCATCATTTACGACCCGGTGATAATGTCACCATGACAATAGATTGGCCTCGTAGATTTAATTTGATGCGCTTACATTTTGCAGCAGAGCTAGTACTTGAACTCGTTACTAGAGCAATCCATGTCGAAAAAGTAGGGGCTCATATTGCACAAAATAAAGCAAGAATTGATTTTGTGTACGATCAAAATATCTCACTCATATTTGAAATAATATTAAGCGAATATAATGCAATCATCGAAAAAGATCTGCCTATAAAAACTGGCTTTTCAGATCTTGCTACGCAAAGGCGTTATTGGGAAATAGAAGGTTTCTCTAAAGTGGCTTGTGGTGGGACACATGTTAGATCAACAGCACAAGTTGGCAAAATCAAATTAAAGAGGGACAATGTGGGTAAGCATAAAGAGCGTATAGAGATTAAATTGATTTAAGGCTTTGCATTTTAACAATTATCGCTTAAATATATCAATACTAATTAAGCAGCAAAACCTTTTGTAGTTGACTTTTCTTTCTTAGCGTCGCCATCACCTAACACAGGGGCATAAACGCTAAGCGTTTGATTCGCTAAAGTTGTACCGGCTACTGTAGAAGCTTGCTTAATAGTTTGTGAGCTTGGTTTGAAAATGTACCCTGAGTAAACCATTTTTTTAGGCACCGCAGCGGTAGCTGCTCTGCCTTGCGCAAAAAAGGCTGGCGTAAAAGTATGGGTTGTTGCAACTATCTTTTTTGTATCACTAGCATTAGAGGTTGCATTTTCTTTTTGATTTGCTATTGATTGTCTTAAGAATTGTACAGCCATAGCATTAACCTTTTTAAGATTATCATCAAGCAGCGCAACTTGCTCTGAAAAATATAATAGTTTCTGAGCATTGTTATCAATGTGAGCAATAAGATCAGCAATGCCAGCCGATTTCAAAGCCGCTTCATATTGTTGCTTTTGCTGCATAAACTGTTCATGCAGTGCTTCATTTTCTTTACTATCAGACAATATTTTACTTATTTGGGCGTCAAATTTTTCTTTATGATGTTCTATTTCTCGGTTTCGAGATTCCAAATCTCTGATGTTTTGATTAAATTTAGATTCTTTGGATACTAAGTCCGACATTACATTTTTGATAGATGATTCCATTGCTTTAAGCTCTTGGCGCGATGGTAATCCCTCAGGTTTAACTTTATTTTTGTCAGTGGATTGAACAAAAACATCCAGCTGCTTTTGTTTTGCTAGCACATCATCTAGACGTCTTTGTGCTTCACGTGATTGCTTTTTTAGGCCAGGTATCTGCGCATTGATTTCTTTAATTTTAGCTAAATTAGCAGATTTTTCTTCTGCTAGAGAATCTCTCTTTTCTTTGGTGGCAACTTTTTCTTTATCAAGTGCCTGTAATTTTGATGAAAATGACGCAATTTTTTGGTTTGCCTCATTTAAATGTACTCTTAGATTTTTGAGTTTTACTGGCTCAAGCAAATTAAATTCAGCTATCTGTGTGTTAAGTTGTGCAGCAATAAAGGCTGGATCAATATCGACAAGCATTTGCTCAATATTGTTTGCAAATTCAGATAAATTTAAAATCTCTTGGTAAGTTGCATAAGAAATCG
>JBFXKR010000108.1:0-6119 GCA_050173595.1 Candidatus Berkiella sp. | reverse complement strand
GGAGGAACAGCTACTTGGACTGAAGAAAAGGAAAGAGCTGAGTCACGTGATAACTAACGTGGCGCTCAGCGTCCGATGAATAGAAAGCCTGCTTCTAACGTTGGTGTTTCTACACGCACTAAAGAAACAGCTACGACAGAAGAAATGGATTATTTAGATATTCCTGCATTTTTGCGCAGACAATCTGACTAAAATTGTTGTATGGCCGGCATATAGGCCGGCCTTTTTCTGAGTTGTTGGCATTTTTCCGAATAATGTAGTATATAGCCTTGATGTATTTCGGATGGCCAGAAATTGGCTGTCCGTGTTGCATTTTAAGAGGTTAACCAACTGAATGTTATTTGCCTAGCAGACGCAGTTCGGACACATTAAGGAATCAGGGCATGCTCAAGCAACGAACGTTAAAAAATGTCATCCGGGCAACTGGCATAGGCGTCCATACTGGCGAAAAAGTTTTCTTAACCTTAAAACCTGCTCCTGTGAATTCTGGTATTGTTTTCAGAAGAACTGATTGTAACCCGCCTGTAGAAATTCCTGCTAAAGCAGAATATGTGGGTGATACTGCTTTTTGCACAACATTAGTAAAAGATGGCGTTCGCATCGGCACGGTTGAGCATATCTTATCTGCAATGGCCGGATTAGGCATTGATAATGCGATTATCGAAGTCAGTGCGCCTGAAGTGCCCATTATGGATGGCAGCGCTGGTCCTTTTGTGTTTTTGGTTCAATCCGCGGGTATCAAAGAACAATCTTCAACGAAACGTTTTATAAAAATTCTTAAAACAATCGAAGTTAAAGATAATGATAAATCAGCACGTATAGATCCATACGATGGTTTTGTCATTAATTTCACAATTGATTTTGATCATCCTGTAATTCGCAATGGTGGCCAAGAGTCTACATTCGATTTCACTTCAATGTCTTACATTAAGCTTGTTAGTCGCGCTCGTACCTTTGGATTCTTATCTGATTTTGAATGGTTACGTGAAAAGAATTTAGCTTCTGGGGCAAGTCTTGATAACGCCATCGTTCTAGACGAATACCGTGTTCTTAATGAAGATGGATTACGCTATAACGATGAATTTGTTCGGCATAAAATCTTAGATGCCGTGGGCGATTTATATTTATTAGGTCACCCAGTAATTGGTATGTTTTATGGTGTTAAATCAGGGCATACCCTTAACAATAAATTAATTCGTGCCTTATTAGCAGATCAAAGTGCATGGGAAATCGTCAGCTTTGAAGATAATGTGAAGGCGCCAATTACTTATGCTTCGCCTGAAGTGCTTGGGCAAGATGGATTAGTTTTAGCATAAATCCCCCCGCTTGCTGTCAGCAAGCGACCCCCTTTACAAAGTGGGTGGAATTGGTTCGCTGCGCTCACCTTTAAGGAGTGCGGGCCTGACATTAGATATTTTTCTTTGCAATGCGCTCCAAGCTTTCCACAATCTTTTCCATCCCAGGTTTATCCTTTAAAGCGTCTGCAAGTGCTTGAATTTGTTTTGCGTTTTCTTGCGATAAAACCTGTTGAGGTAAAACTTCTGGTTCTTTAGGTTTAACAAGGTGGTGTGTTTGCGTTTGCACTTTGACTTGGATTGAACATAGGCCAGCCCATTCCTTTTGGGATCTCAGCTTGCTCAAGATAGTGGGTGTGCAGTAGCGCAATCTGGTTGCAACGGCCGCATTATCAGCAAACAGAGTTAATACGCCTGATTCATAGCAACCAACGCGACAATATGGTATGAGATCATTATCCAGGACGGATACAAATGTTTGTGTAAGTGCTGCAATAGCGTTAGCCTGTGAAACCAACTTGCTGAGTTGAGTTTCTGATTTGCTTAGTAGGTCTTGAATAGGTTGAGTAGCAAATGACATCGCTAATTTATTGTGCCTTAAAGGGATTAGAGATCAATCAATGAAATTAAACACACTTTCTAAAGCTTTCGCAACCAAAGGAAGTTTCCAACTAAGTTATAATTTAGCAACTACACTATTAATGGTTGTCTTGTGCACTATCGGGGGATCTGTTTGGTTAGGATTTCGCCTTGCTGAGTCTAAGGTGCACTTAGAACCCAGTTTTTTATCCCGTGATTGTGGCAAATTGAATCATTCACCTGATGAGATGGCACAACATTTAGAGGTATTAACGCAACATATTGGCCGTATAGAAGCAAACCTAATGCGAATTAATGCATTAGGAGAACAACTTGTACATTTATCTGGATTGGATCCTGCTGAATTTAATTTTGCACAAGAGGTGCCAATTGGTGGCCCACTATCTAGTGATTCAACAAAAGATCTTATACACACAGCCAAAGCATTAGATCTCACCATTGCTAAACGTCTTGAGCAAATAAGCGCACTAGATGTGACTTTACAAACCCATATTGGCCATCAAGAGCTGGGTTTATCCGGCAATGGAAAATCTGCTGCCAAGGGCTGGGTTTCTTCATTTTATGGGCATCGCCACGATCCTTTTTCTGGACGTAAAGCTTGGCATGCCGGAGTAGACATTGCAGGCAAAGAAGGCGCTGAGATTAAAGCGCTTGCCGGTGGCATTGTTAGTTATGCTGCCACCAAGGGTGGTTATGGCCATCTTGTTGAGATTCAGCATGCTAATGGACTATGCACCCGTTATGGGCATAATAAAGAAATTCTGGTGCAACCTGGGGATCTTGTTAAAAAAGGCCAAACAATAGCGCTATTAGGCTCAAGTGGGCGATCAACTGGGCCCCATTTACATCTTGAAGTTCACCGTTATGGTGAAGCCGTTGATCCGGGTGAGTATTTTCCAGATCTTCGAAGGCAGTAAGTTTGTTGAATATCTTTGGGTGTTTTTGTCCCCAAATTGTAACAAGATATGGTATTATCTCCTTAATATAACCTTATGAGGCGTAAGTGAATTTCCTATGTTTTCTGGAATAACAAAGATCCTATTTGGAAGCCGTAATCAGCGTCTAATAAAACGTTACCGCAAGACTGTTCAAGCAATCAATGCCCTTGAAGCTAGCTATGAAAAGCTCAGTGATGATGCGTTACGTGAAAAAACAAATGAGTTTAGAGCTCGTTTTCAAAAAGGTGAAACGCTGGATCAGTTGTTAGCAGAAGCTTTCGCTGTGGTGCGCGAAGCGGGTAAACGTACTTTAGGGATGCGTCACTTTGATGTACAGCTAATTGGTGGCATGGTTTTACATAGCGGCAAAATAGCTGAAATGTCTACAGGTGAAGGTAAAACATTAGTTGCTACTTTGCCAGTTTATCTGAATACACTTTCTGGAAAATCTGTTCATGTGGTAACTGTGAATGATTATCTTGCGCGCCGAGATGCGAACTGGATGTTGCCTTTATATCGGGCATTAGGTCTCACCGTTGGTATTGTGGTGCCCAGAATGCGCCAAGAGGTTAAACGAGAAAGTTATTTATGCGATGTTGTTTATGCAACCAATAATGAATTAGGTTTTGATTATTTAAGAAACAAAATGGCGCATTCGCAAGAAGAGTGCCTACAACAAGAACTCAATTTTGCTATTGTCGATGAAGTCGATTCTATTTTAATTGATGAAGCAAGAACGCCATTAATTATATCTGGTGCAGCAGAAGATAGCTCTGAGCTGTACATTAAAATGAACGATATTGTGCCAGCTTTAAACCCACAAGCGGTGAAAGATGGCCCGGGTGATTATTCAATTGATGAAAAGTCAAAACAAGTTCACTTAACCGAAGAAGGTCATTTAAAGGTAGAAGCTTTATTGGTGAAAGAAGGGCTCTTAACCTCTGGTAAGAGTTTGTATGATCCGATGAATATAGGCTTGTTGCATCATTTAAATGCCAGCTTACGCGCACATGCGCTTTATAAGCGTGACGTAGATTATCTTGTTTTGAATAATGAAGTTGTGATTGTTGATGAACACACTGGACGCACCATGCCAGGTCGTCGCTGGTCTGATGGCTTGCATCAAGCAGTTGAAGCTAAAGAGCGCGTACAAATTCAAAGTGAAAACCAAACATTAGCATCGATTACATTTCAAAACTTTTTTAGGCTTTACAACAAACTGGCCGGCATGACGGGAACAGCCGATACCGAGGCGTATGAATTTCAACAAATTTATAACTTAGAAGTCGTTGTTATCCCTACGAATAAACCATGTGTTCGCCAAGATAAAGCAGATATTATCTATCTATCAAAGCAAGAGAAGTTTGAAGCCATTGTTGAAGAAATCAAAGCTTGTGTTAAAGCTAATCGACCTGTTTTGGTGGGTACCATTTCCATCGAAAATTCTGAGTTATTATCTAATATTCTCAAATCACATAAAATTAAGCATCAAGTGCTTAATGCAAAATTCCATGAGCAAGAAGCGCAAATTGTGGCAGAAGCTGGCCGACCCGGCACAGTGACAATTGCTACCAATATGGCCGGAAGAGGAACAGATATTGTATTAGGTGGATCCTTAGAAGCCCAACTTCGCGCATTTGAAGAGCAGCCCACGCAAGAGCAAGTCAATGCAATTCGTCAAGAATGGAAAGAACGACATGATGCTGTTGTGAGTGCAGGTGGTTTACATATTATTGGTACAGAACGTCATGAATCCAGACGTATTGATAACCAATTGCGTGGCCGTGCAGGTCGGCAAGGCGATCCAGGATCTTCTAGTTTCTATCTTTCTTTAGAAGATAATTTGATGCGTATTTTTGGCTCAGACAAGATGGCGGGTCTGATGCGTCGTTTAGGCGTAGAAAAAGGCGAAGCCATTACGCATCCTTGGGTAACGCGCGCCATTGAAAATGCGCAGCGTAAAGTAGAAGGGCATAACTTTGATATTCGTAAGCAATTATTAGAATACGATAATGTGGCAAACGATCAAAGACGTGTGATGTATGATCAACGCGATATTTTAATGGTATCAACGGATATTTCTGAGAACGTTAAAGGGATCCGAGAATCAGTTATTCAATCCGTGATTTCAGAATTTATTCCCCCTCAAAGTGTTGAAGACATGTGGGATATTGATGGGTTAGAGCAAACTTTAGAATCAGAGTTTGGCCTTAATTTACCCATTAAACAATGGTTAGAAGAGTCTAATGTTCATGAGGAAGTCATTAGAGAACGTGTATTGACTGCCTCCGTTAAAGCCTATGAAGAAAAAGAATCCGTTATTGGCTTTGATGCGATGAGACGATTTGAAAAGTCGGTGATGTTGCATTCCCTTGATTTACACTGGCGTGATCATTTATCGCAAATGGAATATTTACGACAAAGCATTTTCTTGCGTGGTTATGCGCAAAAAGATCCGAAACAAGAATACAAGCGTGAAGCCTTTAATCTCTTCACTGCTATGTTAGAGAGTATCAAACGCCAAGTCATTAGCTTATTAAGCGTAGTGGAAGTTCAAGCGGCGGCGGACATTGATGAAGCACAAGCTCAAGAAGAACAGCGCCGTCTGGCTAACAATGAAAACATGATTTTCCGTCATGCGAGTAGTAGTGCTTTAGAAAGCGAAGAAGAACAAATGGCGCTAGAGCATGAAAAAATGAGCGCCGCAGGTGGTGGTACTGTTTCACGCGCATCACCTAAAGTGGGGCGCAATGATTTGTGTCCTTGTGGCTCTGGTAAAAAATTTAAACACTGTCATGGAACCTTAGCCTAAATGATGAGTGAACGAATTGATGTTGCCGTTGGTGTTATATTCAACGCTAAAGGGCAGGTACTGATTGCAAGAAGAAAGTCCCACCAACATCAAGGGGATAGCTGGGAATTCCCAGGTGGCAAGATAGAACCGGGTGAAACTGTACCCGTCGCACTCAAGCGCGAGTTATTCGAAGAAGTTGGTATTATTGTGTTGGGGCATGAGCCTTGGCTTGAAATTGAGCATGACTATGAAGACAAGGCTGTTCGATTGTGTGTTCATAAAGTCACCGCTTTTGAGGGCGAAGCAAGAGGCTTAGAAGGGCAGCTTATTGCATGGTATCCGCCTGAATTATTACCGGATTTATTATTACCTAAAGCCAATGAGATGATTGTGAAAGCACTGATTGGGGAAAATTAATTCACGATTTGTGATTTTCTTCCCATTCTTGCACAGTGCTGTCTTTTACTGGAATTTTATAGCCTTCAGATCCCC
>JBFXKR010000107.1:0-6122 GCA_050173595.1 Candidatus Berkiella sp. | reverse complement strand
CACTGAGTAATGTTGCTGTTCATGTAGTAGACAAAAAGACACAACAAGGTGCTTATAAAGTACGTATTGGCCCCCTAAAGGACGAGAAAGTTGCTAAAACACTGCAAAAGAAATTTGTCGCCTTAAATGGCGCAAATCCAAGTGTGGTTTACGAATAGCAATAAAAACTAGCAAGCAAAGTCCCTACGGATTAACTAAATCACGTGCTAAAATGGTGCCAGAGAACGTTTTTATCAATTTAGTGTGGGGTAACTAACATGCTTCGAGTCGCTATTCATAGGATGGGCTTTCTTTCAATGCTCTTATGGGCACCACTTAGCATGGCGGCTAATGCCATTACTGCTGTGCCTGCGGTTCCTGAACTCTCAGCTGATGCTTATATTTTAACGGACTACATGAGCGGAAAAGTATTGGCTGAAAAAGAATCCAAGAAAAAAATAGATCCTGCCAGTCTCACCAAAATGATGACGGTTTATGTTTTTGATCATGAACTTCAAAGCGGTCATTTTACATTAGATGACGAAGTCGCTATCAGCGAAGCGGCTTGGAAAGCGGAAGGCTCTCGCATGTTTGTGCCTGTAGGCAAAAAAATACCTGCAAAGGACTTATTACGCGGGATTATTATTCAATCTGGCAATGATGCCACTGTGGCATTGGCAGAATATGTCGCCGGCTCTGAAAAAGCCTTTGCCGATCTGATGAATCAATATGCGCAAAAACTTGGCATGAAAGATACCCACTTTACAAATGCAACCGGTATCCCAGATCCAGATCACCATACAACCGCATATGATTTAAGTTTATTAGCAACTGCTATTATTAAACAGTTCCCAGAAACCTATAAAATCTATTCTGAAAAATGGTTTACCTTTAATGGTATCAAGCAGCCTAATCGTAACCGTTTGCTGTGGCGTGAACCCTACATTGACGGTATTAAAACAGGCCACTCCAGCACAGCTGGTTATTGCTTGGCGGCATCCGGTCAAAAAGATAACATGCGCCTGATTTCTATTTTGGTTGGCGCGCCAACAGAAAGTGAAAGAACAGAGCAGACCTTGCAATTATTACGTTTTGGCTTTCGCTTTTATGAAACCCATCACTTATTCCAAGCAAACACGACTTTAAATGAACCCAGAATATGGATGGGCGATCGTAAAACATTGCCGCTAGGGGTTAGCCAAGATTTATTCATTACCATCCCACAAGGCCAATATAAAAGCCTAGATGCCAAAATGAATATTGATAAAAACTTAACTGCGCCCATTTTAAAGGGTGAAAATCATGGCAATGTGGTTGTTAAATTAGGTGATGAAGTTATTGCACAAATGCCATTGGTTGCTTTGGAAAATGTGGATAAAGGCACCATTTGGAATCGTTTGTCAGATTATGTCAGCATGGGGTTTTATAAAATGCTAAACCCAGCCACTGAATCTGCCACAACTGCTGAATCTGCGCCTAAAGAGAATACGAAAGAAAATACGGTAGCCCAAGGCGCTTAATGAGTACCGATCAAAAAGGTAAACTTACATTTCCCTGTGAGTTTACCTTTAAAATTATTGGGTTAGCCAATAATGAATTTGAAGTCGCAGCCCTAACCATTATGCGCAATCATTTTCCCCAGCTAGGAGAAGGTGCTATCACATCTAACCTTAGCAAAAATGGTAAATACTTAGCATACACAGCAACCGTGCATGTTATCAGCCAAGCTCAACTTGATGCCGCCTACAAGGACTTAAGTGCGCATCCTTTAGTACTTTTTGCACTCTAATGAACGACATTCTCATCACACATTTTGAGGCACCTCAAGATTATCAGCGCATTTATGAAAAAATGCGCAACTATACTTTGCATCGAGATGCAAATTCCCCTGATTACTTATGGTTCTTAGAGCATCACCCTGTTTTTACCCAAGGGCAAGCAGGCAAGCCTGAGCATGTACTTAACCCAGGGGATATTCCTATTATACAAAGTGATAGAGGTGGACAAGTAACCTATCATGGCCCCGGCCAATTGATGGTTTACACTTTGTTTGATCTTAAGCGCAGACAGTTAGGCATAAAATCTTTTGTACAACTTCTTGAGAACAGTATTATTGCATTACTAAAATCTTACGGTATTGCAGCACATACCCAATGCGGTGCACCAGGTGTTTATATCGATAATGCCAAAATCTGCTCTTTGGGCTTAAGGATCAGACACTTTCGTGCCTATCATGGGTTAGCTTTAAATGTGAAAATGGATTTAAGCCCATTTTCCAGAATTAACCCCTGCGGGTTTAAAAAATTAGCCATGACACAAATCAGTGATTTTGTGCCTAACATCACAATCAAAAAGGCTGCGCATGATTTAGCGCAGATCTTAATGCAACATCAAGTACCAGCCATGGGAGAATGCCATGAACGATAAACAACGTGGTGAAGAAAAGTTTGCCAGAATTCCCATTAAAATTGTGCCAACTGAGCCAGCACAAAGAAAACGCTTACCCGAATGGATCCGGATAAAAGCCCCCTTAACGCCATCAGTCAGTAATTTGAAAAGTTTGTTACGCGAACATAAATTAGTAACGGTTTGCGAAGAAGCGGCTTGCCCCAATTTAAGCGAGTGCTTTAGCCACGGTACGGCAACGTTTATGATCATGGGTGATAAATGTACCCGTCGTTGCACTTTTTGCGATGTAGCGCACGGCAGGCCCGATCCTTTAGACAAAGATGAGCCGATTAATTTAGCCACGGCTTTGGGCAAGATGGGTTTAAAATATGTGGTAATAACCTCTGTTGACAGAGACGATTTACGAGATGGTGGCGCAAGCCATTTCGCAGAATGTATAAAAGCCGCACGTCAACATTGCCCCACGACCAAAATAGAAATTCTCGTGCCTGATTTTCGTGGACGCATGAACGTAGCATTAGAAAATTTAAGTGCAGCCTTGCCCGATGTTTTTAACCATAATTTGGAAACGGTTCCCAGATTATATAAGCAAGTGCGACCAGGTTCAGATTACCTAGAATCTTTAAAACTCATTCAAGCATTTAAAGCAAAATTTCCTCATATTCCCACCAAAAGTGGCATTATGTTGGGTCTTGGCGAAACCAATGAAGAAATTATGCAAACACTCAAAGACATGCGCGATTATGACTGTGACATGCTCACCTTAGGGCAATATTTACAACCCAGTCGCTTTCATATGCCCGTAGATCGTTATGTCTCACCTGCTGAATTTGATTTGCTTGCCAAAGAAGCCTACAAACTTGGCTTTAAAAATGTGGCCAGTGGCCCCTTGGTACGTTCATCTTATCATGCGGATAAACAAGCAAAGGGCGAAATTGTCAGTTGATTTTACTTTTTGAAACGAGTCGAACCTTGAGCGGATTGATTATCTTGTGATGCGGCTGTAACAACACTTTCACTGGTACATGGCAAAGGTGCCCTCTTAACTTGCGCCACAAACGCTCGAAAAACGCCTTCAACCTGTTTGGCATCTGCTTGATACTCGTTAAAGCGCTGCTGCTCTTCTATGGGAAATTGCGCTAGCACTTCTTCTTTTTGCGCATCGTCAAAATGAAATATGCTACCAAAGCGTTGCTTTTCTTCTGGCGTATATTTATCCTCAAAAGCAGCTGCCGCATTTTGCGCACCAATTGTTGCTGCTTTTAGCGAATTTGGGCCTTCATTTTTCATAGTAACCCTCAATGAGTAAAACCCTCATTGTAGCAATAAAATATTGTAGGATAAACTAATTACCTTTGACATTAATTTGGAACTATCTAAACTGATGCGTTATTACTTTTGTACTCGACGCACCCAACCCCCCGTGGGACCCCTGCGTCTGCGTTCAAAAGTAATAACGCATCAGATGCAAGCAAGTTTTTCATGACTAATTGAAGGCTATGTAGGTATAATTTAAGGTATTTCTGAGCATTTCATATATTGCTGATATTTTGCGCTGCCCTTTTGTTCATTTACTTTGGCTTCCCATTTTGACATTAATTGCGCATCTTTAAAGTGCTCACCGAGGTTGACCAAATCAGCTTGTGCAAAAATATTACCTTTTTGCGCAAGTGGCGTCATATTTTCTAAAAGACAAAGATTTCTGTCATTTTCGATTTTATCAATTTCACCACGGTTTTGTGGAGGATGATTTTTTTCCACATCGACCCATTGTTGATAACATTTTGCGTAAACTTTTCTAACTTCTTTTTTATCATCTATTTGGCAATGTTGAATGTTATATTCTAAATCATTTTTTTCCCAATCAAGGTATTTTACAAAAGCACTGTACATAATGTTTTTTTGTTCTTGTGCTAATTGTTGCAATTCACTTTTCATGTTAAGCATACATTGCTCATCAAATTCACATTTGCTCATCATTTCAATGATGGTGTATTTTGCTTTTAATCGTTTTTCAGGATCAGAAACATGCTCTTCGATGGTATCTAATTTTCCTAGAAAATCTACTTCAACATTTGAAGCGTAAAGGTGAGATCCATATAGTGCGCAAAACACACCCAGTAGTGCACGCATGTACATACGATTTCCTTAACAAATAGGCTTATCTTAGAAACTTAGCAAAATATCAGATACTATGCCATACACCTGTATTTTTTTAGCTGCTTAACAACACCAAACTAAGCATTTGCTTTAAGATTCTGGGTGTTTATACAGATAACCCCTTTTAATGGTTTTCTTTTGCGCTTTAACTGTGATAAAAAGCCTAATCTTCTCTGAGAAGTTGAGGGGTAAGGCTAAATTTATTTAGTCTTTGTTTAGGAAGTAAATAGAAGAAGGAAATTGACTATGTTGGCTTCGTTGTGGAATTTTTCATCTGATAATCCCGTTACTAACTTTATTGCAAACTATGGCGGAAGAGCAATTTATAACTTTTTAGCAGACAATGGCGGAAGAGCAATTTATAACTTTTTAGCAGACAATGGCGGAAGAACCGCAGCAAAAACCGTCGCAGATTATGGTGGACGCGCAACTGTTAATTTTGTGCAACAAAATGAACCTTTAGTTGTTGCAGGTGCAGTTGGCGTAGTCACAGCCTATGTTGCCCATAGAAAAGGTTATCTTCACATGCCAAACCTTCAAATGCCAAACAGACCTGTATTTCTAGGTGGCAAACCAGCCCCCGTTCAGACACCAACAGATACTAGCGCAAGTAGCTCCAGAGCCAATGAAGGTGAAGTGGGCAAGGGTGATGAAAGAAGACGTAGCCGTAGCCCAAGCCCTAGACTTGGCGGTTCTGGCAATGATGAATAGCAGTCATGAAAATTTCATGATTTAACTATTAAAAAGCCGGTAGTTTCTACCGGCTTTTTTTTATTCTACTTCTTGCACGGTTATTTTACGTTGTAGATTTTCCTGTTTTGCTTTGGGTAAATGAATCGCTAATACACCTTGCTTTGCTTTAGCTGAAATTTTATCGGCATCGATAGTTTCTGGTAGTGTAAATTGCCTAAAAAACTTACCACTAACGCGCTCTTGACGATAATAATTTTTGTCTTTTTCTTCCTTAAATGATTTCTTTTCTCCCTTAACAGTTAAGGTGTTTCCTTCCATATCAATCTGAATATCTTTGGGATCAACCCCTGGAATATCTGCAAAAACCACAAACTCATTGGTTTCTTCTTTGATATCCACATGGGGGGCCCAAGCATTATCAGGCATCATGGAAGGTTGCGTTGAAAGCCCTAACAATTCTTGTTGCAATTCACGCATTAAGGATGATGGTTTTAAATAACAGTAATTCATAAATTCCTCCACTTACAATTTTATCTAAAAGCTTTTTTGTGCCTTCAAAACTTAAATGGGGATCAGGGTTTTATTTTTCAAGGGGAGAAATAATTGAAATTTTTAAAACTGCTTGTGATTTTAATCAGTAATGCGTGTAGCTACTTCACTATGGCATCTGCAAGTGAATATACTTATAATGAAATACTAACTTACATCTTATCTAGTTGGTTGTCATTATGAATAAGAAAGCTAACCGATGACGCAAAACGCATTTTTAAATAACTTGCGCATTGTGTTAAAAAGAGTGGGCCTGCCACTGTTTTTGCTGTTGATTTTAATCATTCCACTTTATATTGGCCCCTATATCAGCGTTCATACAAAAGCCATAC
>JBFXKR010000106.1:0-6136 GCA_050173595.1 Candidatus Berkiella sp. | reverse complement strand
TATTGCTGAATTTGATGCGCTTCTTTTTGAACAAAATCAAGCTTTAGAACATTTGCTATGCATTCATCATAATGTTGACTCATCCATAATAAGGCATGTGCTAAGGCTAAAGGGTTGTTCGAATCAAATGTAGTACCCACCTGTTGGCGCAAAACTAAGTCGTTGGCACATCCCACCTTGTCAGAAACAATAACCGGCAAACCATGATATAAAGCCTCTTCTACCACAAGCCCCCATGGTTCTCGTAATGAAGGCAAAACTAATACATCGTGGGCAGCATAAAGATGTGCAAGCTCATGATTTGAAATATGGCCAAGCATTTTAACATTTACCGGTAATCGCTTTTGCAAACTCTTTTCTAATGGACCTTGCCCAACGAGGGTCAAACTAAAATGTGGCAATTGTTCAAACACACTGATCAGTAACTCAAGATTCTTTTCAGGTGCTAATCTGCCAACATATAAAAACTGAGCTGAAAAACGTTTTTGGTTTAGATTTCTTTTTTGGTAGTTAAATATACCAACGCCGTGAGTTGTTTTTACCTTACCATGATAGTTTAGCGCTGTTAATAAGGCCTGATGCGGCTCACCTGAGGGATAAACCAAGCTAATTCTAGATAAAAAGCCTTTTTTTATCCAAGCACGCAAGCCTGAAGTTGCGCTTTCATAAATACTTGATTCTAATGCTAATTGATTTTTATCAAGTTTTGAGTAAAGTACTGCCAACCAAAACTCAAGCAAATCCCAACCACCCACGATTAACTTCTGATAGGAAATGCTGCTCATTTTTTTAAAAAGCGCAACCATACTGATGATTTGATTTCGTTTTTCAAATGGACACTGATTTAACACACAATAATCAAATTGTATGTCACTTTGTGTAAAGTCAGCGGTTCTTATCGTGGAAGCATTGCTTATAAAAATGACAAACACACGCTTAGTTTGTGCAATTTTATTGTAAAGATTTACTTTGTAAAATGCTGGCAAATGCGTGATAAAAAGTAAATCGTAGGTTGGTTTCATATTTGGTTATTTTTTGCTAACAAACAAAGGATAGGCACCAACTTTCCCCATTAACCTTGGTGCTTTATCTTCTAGCCAATAAAAAAACTTTAAAATAAAACGGCCACCCAATAACGGATGTATAAACCATTTTAAAAAAGGAACATTGACACTGCGCCATGAATAAAGCTGAGTGTGATATTTCTTTGCAATATTTTCACAAAACCAGTCATAGGTGTGTGCATGAAAATATAAGGTTTGTCCTTTTGGTGCTTTAAGTAGTTTTCGTTTGGCTAATGATAACAATTTTTGTGGCAGCATTAAGATATTCATCAATAAAGACTTTGAGCCCCAGCTGTATACGATCACGGAGCTCCCACCGGGTTTGAGTACGCGATGAATTTCTTGGAATGCTTTTGATTGCTCATTTGCTGGCACATGATACAAGGTATGTAATGATATCGTTGCATCAATCATATCACTATGTATAGGTAAATTCGTCACGTCACACAATAAATAGATCCCTTTATCCCCTAGCTTTTTCTGAGCTTCTTTTAAAGCCAAAATTGAGATATCAGCGCAAATACGATAATCAAAGTTTTTGGAATAGTTAAGATAAGCAGGATATTGCACAGGACCTGATGCGACATCCAATAAATACTGACCTTGAGGTGGCAAAAACTGATTCAGACGAAGATGACAGCGCTGAATATACTCTTGAGAAACCGCTCTTAAGTCTTCTGAGTCTTTTGCATCCTGAAAAACACCATTATTTTCTTGCCAGCCAAACTCATCATAGAATTTCTTTACTTGTGATTTGGTAGTGTGAGCTTCACCTGCAAAGGACTTTTCTTCGCTCCCAAACAAGGCACATTCTGGCAATAAGCAATAAATGTGCTCTTCGATGGGATAGTAAATGTCATGTCCATCTGCTTTAAGCGCAGCATGTATATTACGCACATACATATCGCCGCAATGCTCTTTGATCTCACCTTTTGCAATACGCTGATTAAGGGTTACAACCGCTTGCTCGTTTAACAACGCAAGTTGTTTTCCAGTAATCGGACATTTTAGTATACTATCAAACTTATTCATGGTGTTCATGCTGCAACTAATCATTCAAGAACGGTAAAATTGAAGGTATTGTGCCGCATGAAGCCAGCTGGCGCAAACATCCCGGCCGCACTAGATTGAGGGGGGTAATTTCGTTAAACTCCCACCTTAAAATAAAAGGTTGCAAGGGAGTTTAGGTTGAATAAGGTAATTCTTGGCATATCTGCCTTTTATCATGATAGTGCTGCAGCCATTGTTGTTGATGGCAATATCATCGCTGCTGCTCAAGAAGAGCGTTTTACCCGAAAAAAGCACGATGCCAGCTTCCCAGAAAAAGCCATCCGTTACTGCCTTAGTGCAGCGGGGCTCACATTACGATCTGTTGATGCCGTTGTTTTTTATGATAAACCCTTTGTTAAATTTGAACGTCTTTTAGAAACATACCTAGCTTTTGCACCAAGCGGTTTTATCTCCTTTTTACAAGCCATGCCCGTATGGATGAAAGAAAAATTCTTCTTAAAGGATTTGCTGAAAAAATCCTTAGTTAAAATGAGTGGCTTAAAGAAAAATCAGCTCCCAACACTTTTGTTTACGGAAAATCAACAAGCACATGCTGCCTCAGCCTTTTTCCCAAGCCCATTCGAACGTGCTGCTGTCATGTGTCTAGATGGCGTGGGTGAATGGGCCACCAGCTCAGTTTGGCTTGGTGAAGGTAATGCCTTAAAAGCGCAATGGGAATTAGATTTCCCACATTCATTAGGGCTTTTATATTCTGCTTTTACTTATTATACCGGTTTTAAAGTGAACTCAGGTGAATACAAATTAATGGGCCTTGCACCTTATGGGCAACCCAGATTCGTAGACACCATTTATGAGCATCTGCTTGATTTAAAAAATGATGGCACATTTCGCCTAAACTTAGATTATTTTAATTATCCTACTGGCCTCACCATGACAACCAGAAAATTCCACGATCTTTTTGGTGGTGCGCCTCGAAAACCTGAATCATCCATTACGCAAAAAGAAATGGATCTTGCCAGCTCTATTCAAGTAGTAACAGAAGATATCGTGATAAAACTAGCCAACAGTGCAAAGAACGAGCTTCAGGTTGATAATTTGTGTCTGGCAGGTGGTGTCGCTCTCAATTGTGTTGCCAATGGCAAATTACATAAAAAGAAAATTTTTAAAGATATATGGGTGCAACCCGCTGCAGGCGATGCCGGTGGCGCATTAGGTGCCGCCCTGAGCGGTTGGTATGAATATTTTGGTAATAAACGAACACCTGTTTCAACAGATGCCATGGCGGGTAGCTATTTAGGACCAAAACAATCCAACCTTGAAATTTCACAATACTTAAACAGCATCAATGCGCCCTTTGTCGAGCTTGATGATAATCAATTGACGCAGGAAGTGGCAAAATTACTTGCTAACGAAAATGTGATAGGTTGGTTTAGTGGCAAAATGGAGTTTGGTCCACGTGCATTAGGTGGCCGTTCTATCATCGGCGATCCACGCAGTCCAAAAATGCAATCTGTGATGAATCTCAAAATTAAATATCGTGAATCATTTCGTCCGTTTGCACCTGTCGTTAAAAGCGATAAGGTCAGTGAATGGTTCGATTTTGAAGGCGCAAGCCCTTATATGTTGATGGTTGCTCCAATTGCAGATCAATATAAAGTGCCTATGTCAGCACAAGATGAAGCTTTATTTGGTATTGATAAACTGAATGTGCCTCGCTCAAAGATCCCAGCTGTGACACATGTTGATTATTCAGCACGTATTCAAACCGTACATCAGCACACCAATCCCCGGTTTTATCAATTGCTGAATGACTTTGAAAAGTTAACGGGATGCCCAGTACTTATTAATACCTCATTCAATGTTCGTGGCGAACCCATCGTGTGCACAGCAGAAGATGCTTATCGATGTTTTATGCGCACTGAAATGGATTACCTCGTGTTAGAAAATTTTGTCATTAAAAAAGCTTTACAGCCAGCATGGAAAGAACAAGCAAACTGGCGAGAAGAATTTGCTTTAGATTAGGATGTAACATGAAATCAACTGTTGATAGCATACAATTAAAAAAGTTTGGACTAGTCTTGGCATTTGGCTTAATTGCCATCTTTGGCCTTTTGTTTCCATTGCTAAAAGATAATCCACTCCCCTTTTGGCCCTATGCCACGGGTATGGTCGTTCTTATTCCAACCTTTATCAAACCACAATGGTTAAAAGTGCTTTATGGACCTTGGATGAAAATAGGTCACTGTTTAGGCTGGGTGAACACGCGCATTATATTAGGTTTTATTTTCTATGCTTTGATTACACCGATGGGTATTTTAATGCGTTTACTGGGCAAAGATCCCATGTGTCGCACTTATGATAAAGAGGCAACGACCTATAGAAAAATTTCAATTGTTCAACCACCTTCTCACATGGAGAAACCTTTCTAATGTTAGATATACTTGTTGATCTCTGGCAGTTTATGAAAGTTCGTAAAAAGTTTTGGTTAGCACCAGTCATGGGAGCCTTAGTTTTATTAGGCGCCATCATCGTGTTTACACAAGGCTCAGCAGTAGCACCCTTTATTTATACGCTATTCTAATATGAAAAAAACTGTCTTTGAGCGCCATCCTAAAACAACGCTAATTGTGCTCGCGTCATTTTTGCTGTTGATTGGTATTGTAATAGCAAATAAGCTGGCCTCTAGTTTATTTGGTTTAGGTAAAGTTGTGATTTATGAAGCAAATCCAATTTATGGCTATCGCCCAAAGCCTGAACAAAAAATTGCCAGGCAGGCTCATCATGAGATTCAAATCAATAACTTAGGCTTAAGAGCCCAAACCGATTGGGATCCATATGATTTTACACACAAGATACTATTTTTAGGTGATTCAGTAACCTATGGCGGTAGCTATATCGGAAACCAACAGCTCTTCTCTTATCTTATTGGCCAACAGTTCCCAAAATTTACCTCTGGCAATGCCGGTGTGAATGGATGGGGTGTAAACAATGTGCATGCCTTTGTGAAAGAACTACAATTTCTACCCGCACAAGTTTATGTCAGCATGTTTCCAGAAGGTGATTTTTATCGCGGCCTTAATCGCATTGGTGGGCAACCTTTTTGGACAACAAAACCGAAAAGCGCACTCGATGAGTTATTTCAATATTTTATTTATAAAATGCAACTAAAAAAGAACCCTGGTTTTAACATTAACCTCGCGAGTGATAAAGAAAGAACGTTAATTGTCGATATCGCCGCACGTAATTTAAAAGATCTTGATAACTATCTTAAACAGAATAATCGTGACCATATTATTTATATCACTCCGAGCCGTTCGCAATTATTAGGCATCACCAAACAAGATGATTTTATCAAGAATGCTTTTGAAAAATATGGCTTAAAAGTAATTTACATTAAAGACAAATTAGGCGCACTTTCCGCTGATGAAATTAAGCAACTTTATCATGATGAGATTCATCTCTCGCCATTAGGCCATGAAAAGTGGGCCGCAATAATGTCTGAAGATTTAAAAAGTATTTTAGACCATCGCGAAAAGGAATCGCTGTTTGTTGATAATAACTTTCCGAGATTACACGCATGATCTTAAAAAAGCTTAAGTCATTTGCAGTGAAGCTTTTACTTTCACAACAGTTCAAACCTAGCATATTGGGTATTTTTGTTAACCCCTATTTCATTGCCAGAAAAGGTTTATATCAAGCAATTAACGCCTTGGGCAGCTATGTAACAGGAAAAACATTGGATATAGGCTGTGGTCAAAAACCTTATCAGTCTTTATGTAGTTCATCAGAATACATTGGCTTAGAAATTGACACCCCAGAAAATCGCGCCTTTAAGCGTGCTGATCTATTTTATGATGGCAAGGTGCTACCCTTTGAAAATGAGGCCATGGACAGTGTGGTTGCGCATCAAGTGTTTGAACATGTTTTTCAGCCACAGGATTTTTTGAAAGAAATAAATCGGGTGCTCAAATGCAATGGTACCCTGATGCTGAGTGTGCCATTTGTGTGGGATGAACATGAGCAGCCTTATGATTTTGCTCGTTATTCATCCTTTGCCTTAA
>JBFXKR010000105.1:0-6162 GCA_050173595.1 Candidatus Berkiella sp. | reverse complement strand
CGTAGCTGAACACTATATGAAATTAGCTTGTGCAAAAAGTAGTCTTCTAAATGCATGTATGTTTTCAGGGATTTGGATCCCTAATCCTTGTTCCATTGCGCTGATGGCACTCATTTGATAAGCAACAGGGCAAATTCCACAAATACGAGAAGTAATATCAGGTGCCTCAAGATAATCTCTGCCTCGCAAAAAGGCTTCAAAAAATCGGGGCGGTTCAAAAATTTTCAATTTCACATCTAACACTTTATCATCTAGAATCTCAAGATAAAGCGCACCTTCGCCTTCTACGCGGGCTAAATAATCCACATGAATAGTGCGACTTTTAATCCCAGCTTTAATAGGGATTTCTTCACTTTTAGGCTTTTTAGAATCATTCATATTCTTTACTTACCGAGGCAAAAGGCTCTGCGTTTGCATTAAAGTTTCTTAACAGATGTAGGGTTTGAGATTTTGTGACATTTAATTTCTTTTCAAAGCAAGTTGCTAATGGTTTTGGATTCGCTGTTTCTTTGGGGCCATAACAACCATAACAACCACGGTGATAAGTGGGGCAAAGCGCACCACATCCAGCATGGGTAATTGGTCCCAGACAGGGGATCCCTTCTGATACTAAAATACAATTATTTCCATTTTGTTTACATTCAACGCAAACTGAAACCCGGGGAATGTTTGGTTTTTTGTTTAATAAAAAGCTACGGCAGACCTCTAGCAATTGATATTTATTGATTGGACAGCCTTGTAATTCAAAGTCAACTTTCACATGATCAGCAATGGGTGTTGAGGTACTCAACGTTGAAATATATTCAGGATTGGGATAAACAAGCTTTAAATAGTCATTTACATTTTGAAAATTTCGCAAGCCTTGAATACCACCTGCAGTAGCGCAAGCGCCAATCGTGACGAGGTATTTGGATTGTTGACGAACCTGTTGGATTCTTTGCAGATCCGCTTGCGTTGTAATTGAGCCTTCAACCAAAGATAAGTCATAGGGACCATTTTCTTCTCTTTTTGTCGCTTCCATAAAATAAACAATTTCTATTTGTTGCGCCAATTTGAGCAGCTCATCTTCACAAGCAAGCAAACTTAGTTGGCAACCATCACAGGAAGCGAATTTCCATACGGCTAATTTCGGTTTTACGATTGATGTCATGAACTAAAGCTCATTTTTGAAAAAACAGGCTTCAATGTTTTTAAAATTCATAACCGGTCCATCCTTACAAATAAAGTAGGGCCCCCACTGACAATGCCCACATTGTCCAATCGCGCACTGCATATTGCGCTCCATGCTTAAATAAATATGCTCTGGTTTTACGCCTTCATGTCTTAAAGCATAGTATCCAAATCGCATCATCAATTCAGGACCACACATCATGATAATCGTATTTTCAGGATCTTTGATAGTATTGGGTATAAATTGAGTGATAACACCAACATTGTCAGCCCATGTTTTTAATGCATGATCCACTGTTAAAATAATGTTGATACTCTTTTTCCACTGGGAAAACTCTTGGCTATAAAGGATATCCTGTGGTGTTCGTGCGCCATAAATTAGCGTTATATCAGCAAAATCAGCTCGCTTTGAAATTAATTGATAGATTAAAGATCGCAATGGCGCAATGCCAATTCCCCCTGCCAATAACAAGAAGGATTTCCCTTTGTAGTTGTCTATCGGCCAATGTTTTCCAAAAGGTCCGCGAACAAAAATGGTTTCTCCTTCTGATAATTTATCTAAATTACGTGTCACCGAGCCAACAATACGTATTGTATGTGAAATGTGTTCTTGATTTTCAGGGCTAGAGCTAATTGAAATTGCAGATTCCCCGACCCCAAAAGCATAAAGCATATTAAATTGGCCAGGAAAAAAAGAGATTGGTTTTTTATCCGCATTGGCTATTGTTAATGTAAAAACATCTTGCGACTCTTGTTGCTTTTTTAAAATCAAAAATGGTTGCGGCATGAGCGCACTTGAAGATGTCATGAGTCCATTTTTCCATAAACATCCAACAATTGAAGCCGCGTGGCATTGAGTCTTGCAATCATGAGTTGTGAAAATCTTTTCATCAACTTAAATCCAAGCTCAGGCGTTTGTTCAAGTTTATCCCTTAAACACTTTCCATTTAACGCAACGACATGGGTTGTTTCTAATGCTGTGAGTTCAAACATCCATTGATAGGGTGGGAATAACCAAGACCAACCTAAAATTTCACCCTCACCTACTGTTTGTATGATTTTATCTTCTTTATGAGGAATATTAGCACTAATAGCTACTTTCCCTTGGCGAATCAAATAAAAATTATCTGCTGTGGTATTTTCATGCGCGATAATCTCGTTTTTATGAAATACTTTATTTTGCCCACAGCTACTGATGAATTTCAGCTCATCATTTGTAAAACCTTTAAAAAAAGGATGTTCTTTTATGATTTCATCTATTTTTTTCATTTTGAGTCATCAATTTGGGTTAGGGATGCAAATTCTTCTGTAAGATCGATGCCAACAGGGCACCAAGTAAGACAACGTCCACAGCCTACACAGCCTGAAGTATCAAATTGATCATGCCAAGTGCCCAGTTTATGGGTTAACCATTGCCTGTAACGAGATTTAGATGAACTTCGAACGTTAGCATCATGGATATGGCTATATTCTTGTGAAAAACAAGTATCCCATACTTTTGTACGCGTGGTTGTTTCTTGCTCAATGTCACTGACATCTTCATTCGTTGAACAAAAACAGGTCGGGCATGCAAGTGCGCAATTGGCGCAATTGATACAGCGGCTCGCAACATCATCCCAATGTGGATGATCGTGCGCTTTTTCCAATTTTTCTTTAATATTCGTTGTATCTAAAGAGCGGCCCATTTTAGATGCAGTATGCTCAATCATTTTCTTCTTTTTGTTCATATCATCTTGAGTCACTTCAGTAATGGTGAGCTTCTCAAAGATTTCCCGCCCCTTTTCGCTACCTACTTCACAAATAAAATAATGTTCTTTGTCATTAATAATTTCGCTTAAGTTTAAATCATAGCCGCTTGCCACTTCAGGGCCTGTATTCATTGATACGCAAAAGCAGGTATTTGCCGCCGTATGGCAATTTAGTGCCACAATAAAAGATTGGCTGCGTCTTTGTAAGTAATGCTGATCGGCATGATTGTCTGACATAAATACTTTATCTTGTATTTGGATAGCATGTAATTCGCAGGCTCGAACGCCGATAAGCGCGAGCTTGTGTATTTTGTCAAGAGAAAGCGTTTGCATATTCCCTTGTTTAGAAATTTTGAATATTTTTTCTCGTGGCGGAAAAAGGAATTGTTTAAAAGTTCTACTTCCAATGTTATAACCAAAGTAAGCATTGTCGTTGCGATTTTTAAGGCGATAAGTTCCCTTTTCTTGATAGTCAGTCCATCCCTTGGGTAAATCTTCAATGGAATCAATTTGCGCATAGGTAATACATTGCCCCTCACGTTTTGGGCCAATAATTTGATAACCTTTATTTTGTAATTGGATAAATAAGGCGTTCAAATCTTGCGGTAATAGTTTCCCTTTGGGGAAGATATGTTGCATAACTTACCTTAAAGCCAAAAAATACTCGCTGCCATAGCAAGCCCTGAAAAACGTAAAATCAACGATTGTTTTGGGATGAGTATTTTACTAATCATGATACCCAAAAGATGTAACAAAGCAGTTGCTACAATAAAACCTAACACATATTGCAGTGGTCTAATGTCTAAAGGTATTTCCGAGCCATGAGCAAATCCATGACAAAGCGCAAAGGCAGGGACAATGCTTAAAATGACAATAGAAGGTAAAAAATTTGGAAATGAAATACATAAGCCTAATACAAATACCGATAAAGTAATGCCCAGCTCAAACCAGGGAAACAAGATCCCCATATAGCCTAATATGCCTCCTAGAATCATAAAGGAAATAAAAATCGTTGGTAAAAACCACACCCAATTTCGTCCTTTTTCACCGGCTAATATACCGATTGCTATCATCGCTAAGGCATGATCCATGCCGGTAAGGGGATGCAAGAAGCCTTCGGAAAAACTTAAATAACCCAAATGATTGGGATGAGCAAAGCTTATAGTAGGATAAATGAATAGTAGTATGTAGAATATGAGGTGAAGGTATGTGTGGTTACGATCATTTTTTTTCATTGTATTTTATACACCATCATTTTTTAGCTTATATTCCAAACTAAAACACAAATCATCTTTTATCTCATCAGATTTCTGAGTGTACATTAAATTGAGCGTGATACCGACTATAAACCAGATTCAAAGCTTTGGTCTTTGATTATTCCAATTGCCTTAGTTGCTATAGGGAATGAAATCGAGGTGCTTTTTTGGATTTATTCGGCTATGTTTAAGTCAAGTAAATTCATTCACCGCAGTAAGCTAAGCTAATAAGCTAAAAAATGGCGCTTAAATTTTCTAAAGTAGGTTTAATCGGAAAACACAATAATCCTGAAGTGCGCACCACTTTGGCCTCCTTATTTTTGTTTTTACAAAGCAAAAATCTTGAGGTCATTATGGAAGATAAATGTGCTAAAGCCATGTTTGATCTTAACGTTAAGACATGCCAGCGCGAGCAATTAGGACAGCAATGTGATTTAGTGATTGTCGTGGGCGGCGATGGCAGCATGTTAGATGCCGCACGGGCCGTCGTTGACTTTGATGTACTAGTGTTAGGCATTAATCGTGGCCGACGAGGATTTTTGACGGACATCTCTCCTCAAGCACTTACCCAATCCTTAGAGCCAATCTTAAATGGGGCTTATCAAGAAGAGCCTCGTTTCTTGTTAGAAATGGAATTATGGCGTGATAAGCAAAAAATTGAGCATGGACTTGCCTTAAATGATGTTGTGCTCTATTCCGGTGATATTGCGCGAATGATTGAATTTGAAGTGTTTATCGATCAAAAACTGGTTTATCGTCAACGCGCCGATGGAATTATTTGCGCCACCCCCACAGGCTCTACGGCATATGCTTTATCCGGAGGTGGGCCCATTTTGCATCCTGCGCTGCCTGCCATTGTGTTGGTTCCGATGCACCCCTCCACCCTGAGTAACCGGCCTATTGTCATTGATAGTAAAGTACCAGCCGAAATACATATCATGCCAGATAATTTACTTAACCCGCGGTTAAGTTGCGATGGTCAAGTCCATTTTAATGCAAAACCCAACGATAGAATTGTGGTTCATCGAAAGCAAAAAGAGTTACGCCTACTTCACCCCAATGATTATGACTATTATAATACCCTAAGAACCAAGCTTGGCTGGAGTGCTTAGTGTTACAACACCTCCTTATTAGAGATCTGGCAGTCGTCTCCTTTGCCGATATTGCTTTTTCCCAAGGTATGACCGTTATTACTGGCGAAACAGGGGCTGGTAAAAGTATTTTATTAGATGCCTTAATGCTGGCTTTGGGTGAGCGCTCTGATAGCCATTTGGTGCGACCAGGCAAAGAAAAAGCTGAAATTGCAGCAACTTTTGATATTTCTTCATTGTCAGGCGCTATTTTATGGTTGGCTGATCTTGAATTAACCTGTGATGAATCACCCCAACTGTGCATTATCCGCCGAATCCTTTACGCTAATGGCCGCTCCAAAGCGTTTATCAATGGCAGACCAGCCACCACCGCACAGCTTCGATTATTAGGTGATTATCTCGTTCAAATTCACGGCCAACATCAGCACCAATTGTTACTCAAGCCCAATGAGCAACTACGTTTGCTAGATGCCTTTGGCCAACACGATGACATGGTAAGCCAAGTTAAAAAAGCCTACCAAGCATGGGAAACAATACATCAGCGTTTAGAGCAGTTAAATGCGCATGGCGCACCTGAGCAAGCCCGCTTAGATTTATTACAATATCAAATCACAGAGCTTGAGACGCTTTCTCTTAAAGAAAATGAAATAGAGCAACTGCATCAAGAACACGATCAACTCGCCAACAGCAGTGCCTTTATTGGTGCCAGTGAGTTGGCACTTAATCTATTACACCAAGCAGATGAAACAAATGCCTTGCAGTTGCTAGCACAAGCAAACATGGCATTAAAGCCACTGACCGACAAATTTCAAAGGCTGGGCAATGTGAAAGAATGTTTAAATAATGCCCACATTCAAATTCAAGAAGCCGTGAGTGATATTGAAAGCTTTATGGATG
>JBFXKR010000104.1:0-6178 GCA_050173595.1 Candidatus Berkiella sp. | reverse complement strand
ATAAACTCAAAGCAGTAGATAATTGGGGTATTGAATAAAAATGCCCTTCACCTTGGCTGATAATCACCATAGGCGATTCGCTGTTTATTTTTCGAAACTCTTTAGCAAGGTTGTAACCACCAAGACCTGTTCCCACAATAACTAAGGGTTTATTATCGGCAGTGTTCGTCATGTATAATTACCTGTGAAAAGTGCTTTTTTAAGTTGATTAAATTTCTAAATTATGGCCAACATCATATCATAAATAGGAATGCCACAGAATGTCTCTAGCGATATCCCCTTACGTGAAATTGATGCGATTGAACCGGCCAATTGGGATTGCGTTGTTGCTTTGGCCTACACTGATTGCACTTTGGTTGGCAAGTTATGGTGCACCTTCAATTAAATTATTTGTGATTTTTACCTTAGGTGTGCTCATGATGCGCAGTGCGGGTTGTGTTATCAACGATTATGCAGATAAAGAATATGATGGTCATGTGACAAGAACCGCTGACAGGCCTTTGGTAACAGGGTTAGTCTCATCAAAAGCGGCAATCATTTTATTTGTCGCATTATTATTAGTGAGCTTTATTTTAATTCTCTTTACTAATCTTAAGACAATGCTCTTAGCGCCAATAGGGGCGATATTAGCAGCGTTGTATCCATTTACGAAACGCTTTATCCAACTTCCGCAGGTCATATTAGGCATCGCCTTTGCGTGGGCGATTCCGATGGCATATAGTGCCAGTGGTGCTTCATTATCATGGTCTTGTTGGTTGCTTTTCTTGGCAACAGTTTTTTGGGCTGTTGCTTATGATACCCAATATGCAATGACGGACAAAGAAGACGATCTTAAGATTGGCGTTAAATCAAGTGCCATCCTTTTTGGCGAATATGACACATTAATGATTTTAACTTGCCATTTCCTGATGCTCTCATTTTTTGTGATTTTAGGCCTTATTACTGATAGGGGCGCCTTCTTTTTCCTTGGGGTATTCATCGCGTTATGTTTTGCACTTTATCAACAATGGCTGACGCGCGCTAAAGATCCCAAAGCTTGTTTTAAAGCGTTTTTAAACAATCAGTGGATAGGCGCTGTATTGTTTATCGGCACTGTTTTTGATTTTTATTTTGTTTAATTGTTTTATAAGCTATCCAACTTCAGTTAAATTTAGACGATACTTTAATATAATTGCCAATGCTAAAAGCATGAAGGGGCGATAAGGTGAAGAATCAGTTTTCATTATTAGCAAAAAGGCGCTTTTTGCCGCTTTTTATAACCCAGTTTTTAGGGGCGTTTAACGACAATTTGTTCAAAAATGCTTTGGTCGTTTTGATAACCTATTTTTTGGCAGATAAATTATCAGTAAAACCAGATATTTTGGTAACCCTCACGGGATGCTTGCTTATATTACCTATGTTTTTATTTTCAGCTCAGGCTGGAAGCATTGCAGACAAGTACGAAAAAGCCAAATTAATTAGAATCATTAAAATAGCAGAAGTCATCCTCATGAGTATTGGTGCTATTGGCTTTATGTTACAAAATGTCACCTTGCTCATGGTTGTGCTTTTTTGTTTGGGTGCCCAAGCTACCTTTTTTGGTCCAATTAAATATAGTATTTTACCTACCCATTTGCCGGATGATGAATTAGTTGCTGGTAATGGGCTAATCGAAATGGGAACCTTTTTGGCAATTTTGCTTGGGAATATCCTGGGCGTTATTTTTATTTCTTTTCCCAATGGCTTGATTATTATCAGCGCAATGATATTGCTAATGGCTATCTTGGGGTATGCAAGCAGCTGTTTAATTCCTCAAGCCTTACCAAGTGCTAAAGATTTAAATATCTCATTTAATTTATTTAAAGAAACTTGGGATGTTGTTAACTTCTCAAGACAAACACCGGCTATCTTTTTATGTATTTTAGGGATTTCATGGTTTTGGTTAATTGGCTTTACCTTTTTAGCGATATTCCCGAGTTATGCTAAAGATTTTATTGGTGGTAACCAAGATGTATTTGTCTTATTTTTAGCCATCTTTTCCATCGGAATCGGTATTGGCTCAAGCTTGTGTAACAAACTGCTCAAAGGGCAAATTGAAGCAACCTTTGTACCTTTGGCGGCACTGGGCATGTCAATATTTACCTTAGATTTGTACTTTGCAACCCATTTAGAAACCACACCTCATGGGCCATTAATAGACATCAGACAATTCATAGAATCAGCCAATCATTGGCGAATTATGATTGACATGGTTTTAATTGCTATTAGTGGTGGTATTTATATTGTACCGCTGTATGCGATTATGCAACACATATCGGCAGATTCTCATAAAGCACGTGTGATTGCCAGCAACAACATTATGAATGCTTTATTTATGACCGTTGCTGCGATAATCACCATGATTATGTTTAAATTAAACATGACCATACCGCATATTTTTCTAACGATTTCCATTTTGAATCTTGTTGCCGTGGTGCAAAGTTGTCGGTTGCTGCCTGGGGATCTGATCAAATCAATACTTCGCTTATTTTTTCAAATACTTTATCGCGTTGATGTGAAAGGTATTGATAATTTTCATAAAGCTGGTAATCGCGTTGTGATTTCACCAAACCATACGTCATTTTTAGATGGTTTGCTGCTAGCCGCTTTTTTACCTGGACGTTTATCTTTTGCAATGTATAGTGCTTATGCGCAAAAATGGTGGATAAAACCAATTGGATATTTAGTAGATATTTTTGGGTTAGATCCCACTAACCCCTATATCATGAAAGCCATCGTGAAATATGTGAAAGAAGACAAAAAATTAGTGATTTTCCCAGAAGGAAGAATCACGGTTACAGGCGCATTGATGAAAATCTATGAAGGACCTGCAATGATAGCGGATAAAGCAGAGGCCACTATCTTACCAGTGCTGATTGAAGGTGCACAATACTCTCCATTTTCGCGCTTAAGAGGGCGCGTTAAGTTAAGATGGTTTCCTAAAATTACCATCACCCTTTTTGAACCTCAAAAAATACAAGCACCAGAGGAACTCTCAGGCAGTAAGCGCCGCCATTTTATTGGCGAAAGATTGTATCAGATCATGTCCACTATTTTATTTTTAGGAACAAACATTGATAAAACGCTGTTTCAGTCTTTATTAGATGCAAAGCAATTACATGGCGCTAAACATAAAATTGCAGAAGATATTAAGCGTGAACCAATGAGCTATGGCAAGCTGATTTTAGGTAGCATTGTCATTGGCCGAAAATTAGCGCCAATCACACAGCGCGATGAAGCGGTTGGTATTTTATTGCCCAATGTGTTGGCGGCCATTGTCACCTTTTTTGGTTTACAAGCATATGCCAGAGTTGCTGCTTTATTAAATTTCTCAAGCGGTGCACAAAATGTAACCTCTGCTTGTATTGGTGCAAAGTTAAAAGTAGTGTGCACATCTCGCGCTTTTATAGAAACCGCTAAGCTTCAAAGCATGATTCAAGCCATAGAAAATGAAAATGTTAAAATTATCTATTTAGAAGATATCAAAGAGACCGTCTCATTTGTTGATAAAATGATTGCATTAATGGCGTCTAAAATGCCGTATTTTTTTGGATTAACACAAAAATCCAAACAAGCATCTAAACCGGCAGTGATTTTATTTACCTCAGGCTCTGAGGGAACGCCAAAAGCGGTGGTGCTTAGCGCTAAGAACTTACATGCAAACAAAGCGCAATTAGCGAGTCGTGTTGATTTTACCCCGAGTGATATTGTGTTAAATGCGTTGCCTATTTTTCACTCATTTGGCTTAACGGCAGGAACCATTTTACCTATTTTGTATGGGATGAAAGTGTTTTTCTATCCGTCCCCCTTGCACTATCGCATTATTCCTGAGCTTTCTTATGATATTAATGCCACAATCTTGTTTGGTACCAATACCTTTTTAGCAGGTTATGCAAAATACGCCCATTCTTATGATTTTTATAGCATCCGCTATGTCTATGCAGGTGCTGAGAAGTTAAAAGAAGAAAATAGACGTTTATGGGCGGATAAATTTGGCGTGAGAATTTTTGAAGGATATGGTGCAACCGAAACGTCACCTGTGATTAGCGCAAACACGCCAATGCATAATAAACCCGGCACGGTGGGGCAGTTGATGCCTGGCATCGAATATGAATTAAAACCAATTCCAGATATCCAAGATGGTGGAAGATTAATCGTAAAAGGCCCGAATGTGATGTTAGGGTATATGTTTTTTGATAATCCCGGTGTTTTAGTGCCACCGCATGATAATTGGTATGACACTGGTGATATCGTGAGTATTGATAAAGATGGTTATATCACTATTCAAGGCCGTGCAAAGCGTTTTGCTAAGATTGGTGGTGAGATGGTATCACTCGCCTTTGTTGAGCAATATATCGACAAACTGTGGCCGCATGCGCAACATGCTGTTGTCACTGTACCGGATGAAAAAAAGGGCGAGCAGCTTGTATTGTTGACCACATTTGAAGATGCTGAAAAAATCGATATTATCCAATATGCCAAAGCGCATGGGATAAGCGAGTTAGCAGTGCCAAAAGTGATTCAGATTGTTACTGCTTTGCCATTGCTGGGAAGTGGAAAAGTTGACTATTCCGCCATCATGAAGTTGTTACATTAAGCTCAAGCAATTAATATAAATGCCAAGTTTAGGACGCTTGTGAGTCCTAATTAATTTCCTTTTATCTCATAAAAATTAGCGATATACCATGGCGTCACGCATTCGCGGGAATGACGCCGGAGAACTTCGTACCCTCAAGTTAATAAATTGCCCTAGCACCCATCGTTAATACTTGGCGCCATCAGACTTCATGTCCGTCCTTGTGGCGACTATTGCAATGCGCTGACCAACCTTGAGATCTCCGAGATCATATAAAAAGGAATCGATAACACTTTATTGTGATAGGAAAGCTCTTTTTGTGAGATCCTAATGCCAAGACTACTATTTTTTTCCTCAAGAAAAAGTTGTAACGATCGAAGTCGGCCTGTAGTACCTGCTTTGACTTCAATAGGCAAGATTAAGGAATCAATTGCGATGATATAATCAATTTCTGCATTACTTGTTTTTTTATCTCGCTCCCAAAAAAACAAATTCTCTTCTCGATAGCAAGGCGCATAGGCTAATAATTCTTGTGCCACGAATTGCTCCGCTAACATTCCCTGATGAATAAGCAAGATATCATCGCTCATCAGAACCTGAGCGCTGAGTTTTGTGACATTATTGACTAATCCCACATCTAAAAAGAGCAATTTAAATTTCTTTTCGTTAATGGTTGAGATTAAAGGAAGTGCATTTGCTTTAGATGAATGAATCGTGTAAATAACGCCCGCATCTTTTAAATCATTAATGGCTCTTTTTAAATAACGTGATTGCATATGAGGATCAAAATCAGCATATTTACAATGCTTACCAACCAAACCAGGGGTCTTGTCGTACAGTGTTTGTAAATATTTAATATCGGTATGTTTTGCATATTTACCAAAATCACCCCGATATGTTTCTAATATCACATTTTGTCTTATTTGACTTTGTTCAAAGCTACCAGTGTTAAGATATTGTTGTATAACAGCAGGCATTCCTCCCAGAACAAGATACTCTTTAATTAAAGTTAGCAGTTGATTGTGTATAACGGGCTCTGCAGGATCTCTTAATGTTATTTTCTCGATGTATTCAATAAGTTGATTTTTTTTATTCGCCATTAAATATTCTTTGAAAGAAAGCGGTTTAATATAGCAAGATTGTATTCTACCAACAGGCATTCTAAAATTGGGATTTCTAATGACGAACTCAAGTAATGAACCGGCAGCAATAATATGTAATTCTGGCATTTGCTCATAAAAATAACGAAGCGCTAAAATGGCATTTGGACATTCTTGGATTTCATCCAGAAACAGTAAAGTTTTTCCAGGCGTAATGGATTTTCCACTCAAGGTGTAAATAAGATTTAAGATCTGTTTAGGGTAAAGCGTATTAAAACAAGCTAAATATTCGCGTTGTTGTTCAAAATTAATGACGAGGCTATTTTCAAAATGCTTTTTCCCAAAAGCTTCGATGATATAGGTTTTACCGACTTGCCGCGCCCCGCGTATGAGTAAAGGCAATCTATCCTTAGAATGCTTCCATTCAATAAGATATCTTTCTACCGATCTTTCCATGGTAGTTTCCCATAAAACCAATTAATAA
>JBFXKR010000103.1:0-6183 GCA_050173595.1 Candidatus Berkiella sp. | reverse complement strand
TGGCATGGGTGGTGCTGTAGCAGGTTATGCTTTAGGCCATTTCTTAGGACAGTTATTCAACAGCCAAGTGGTAACTCGCGTAGGCTAATTGTCTGCAAAACGGGAAAGTTTAACTTTCCCGTTTTTACTTTAAACTGAAGTTAGTTTTTCAATTAAGGATTTAGTAGATAAATCCATTGATTGATCAGCCACACCCGTCATTAAACATTCCACTACTTTTTTTGCTAGCTTCTTACCTAATTCAACACCTGGCTGATCAAATGAATTGAGATCCCAAATAACGCCTTGTACATAAACTTTGTGTTCGTACAAAGCAAGTAAAAGTCCTAAAGTACGTGGACTGAGTTTTTCGATGAGCAATAAATTGCTCGGTTTATTTCCTGGCATGTGTTCATGCGCAAACTCAGATGCTGTATCACTACCTTGCATTAATGCAGCGGCTTGCGCTAAGCAATTGGCAACTAAGTGCTTATGCTGCTCTCCTAAATCAGAGTTGCTTGTTTTTGCCACGATGAAATCTACCGGAATAAAATGCGTACCCTGGTGTAAGAGCTGGTAAAAAGCATGTTGCCCGTTGGTGCCAGCTTGCCCCCAAACGATGGGCCCTGTTGCGTAAGTCACTTGCTTATTGGCTTTGCTAACCGATTTTCCATTGCTTTCCATATCAAGTTGCTGCAAATAATCTGAAAAGTGCTTTAAGCGCTGTGAATAAGGTAACACAGCTAAGGTTGTCGCTTGCCAGCAGTGAATATACCAAGCTCCCAATAAGCCCAATATCACCGGCATATTTTGATCTAAAGGCGCGCTTGCAAAATGTTCATCCATTTTCCTTGCGCCAAGCAAAAATTCGTCAAAATTTTCAGCCCCAATCGAAATGGCCAGCGGCAAACCAATACTTGACCAAATAGAGTAACGGCCCCCAACCCAATCCCAAAATTGTAAAATGTTTTCAGGCAAAATACCAAATGCTTTGGCTTTTTCAGGGTTGGCAGTCACGCCAATAAAGTGTTTGGCGATATGCTCGGTTTTTAAACCTGCTTTTAACCATTGCTGTGCAACTTGCGCGTTCGCTAAGGTTTCAGGTGTGGTAAAAGATTTAGAAGATAGAATAAAGAGTGTGGTTGCTGGTGAACACGCTTTTAAAACACTGCTAATCGCATCGGGATCGATATTCGATACAAAATGTAATTTAATAGGGGTTTGTTGATAATCTTTTAACGCTTCAACCGCCATCATCGGCCCTAAATCCGAACCACCAATGCCAAGGTTCACCACATCGGTGATTTTCTTAGCGCTGGCACCAAGATAGACGCCTTGATGTAATTCGTTGACCAAACGATACATTTTCTCTTTTTCAGATTTAATCTCATCGATAATGTTTTGATCATGTAGGTGAAGCGCAACGCTGGGATCTTGACGCAAGGCGGTATGTAATGCTGGGCGCCCTTCGGTGTTGTTAACCTGCTCACCTTGAATTAATGCCTTTATTTTTTGTGGCATGCCCACATCATGCGCTAACTTCACTAAAGATGCCTTGATGGTATCATCGATAAAATTCTTGGAATAATCTAAATAAATCTCATCCACACTTATCGAAAATTTATTTACCCGCGCAGGATCAGCTGTGAACAAATCAGCGATGCGTTTTGAGCTAATAGCTTGTGCAAGTGTTTCTAAATTTTGCCATGCTGTTTCATTCATTATATCTTCCTCGCCTAAGGGCAATAATTTTTTAACATCATTTTCATTGCAATGCGTAAGATAGTCGCTAATCGGTCCTTTGTGTGGGATCTGTTAATCAGGCGCTATTTGTGCCAAAGGAAACAAAACAAAAGCCCGTGTTGTGATCATGGGATGTGGGATTTCAAGACCTGGCTCATTGAGAGCTTCATTATCGTACAATAAAATATCGCAATCTAACGTTCTTGGCCCATTTTTTTCTTTGCGAACTCTTCCATGCGATTTTTCAATCAATAAGAGTTGCTCTAGTAGCGCTCTTGGTGATAATGAAGTCTTACATTGAATCACCGCATTGATAAAATCAGGCTGATCAACCATTCCCCAAGGTTTGGTTTGATATAAAGAAGAACGCGTCAGTACTGTCACATGAGCAAGCTGATTGATTTCATCCATGGCACTTAATACTTGCCTTGCAGGATTTTCTTGGTTTGATCCTAAACCAATATAGACGATACAAGACATTAAGTTGCCTCTTTAGGGGTGCTTTCCCCACGTTTACGAAAACGTTTGCGCTTCTTCTTAGTGCCCAGTGCTTTTAACATGTTGCGTCTTGCACCATCGTCACTATCAATAAACGTTTGCCACCAAGTAAAGAGCTCTTTAACAGGCTCGCCGCTTAAGGCGCGCACTTCTAAAAAGTCAAAGGCTGCGCGAAAGCGCTGCTCAGTCATCATTTGTATGGCGCGCTTGCCTTGACGTTTACTTAAGCGCATTTGCAATAACCAAATATCTCTAGCGCCTTGCACAATACGTTTAGGAATACTTACCCGCTGAATTTGCTCTCGAAGGAGATCTTCAATGGCTGCCATTTGGGCTGGGTATACGGCTTCGCCATCATCGATATATTTTTGTGCCCGAATACAAATCGGGTGCCACAACAAGGCAGCAATAATAAACGCTGGCGTGACTGTTTTGTGTTCGTTGATTCGTTTATCGGTGTTATTAAATACAATATTTAACAATTCATGTGTTGGATAGGTTGCATCGGAAAGTGAATGTGCTGTTGCAGGAAATAAGCACTCGAATAATCCATGTTGAAGTAGTTTCTCATAGGCAGCCCTTGCATGGCCTGAGTGAAACATTTTCATCACTTCTTCAAATAGCCTGGCTGAAGAAACATGGGTAATTAACTCTTTCAGTGCCAGCATTGGCTCAGATAAAGCTGCTGGAATTTCAAAACCCACTTTAGCGGCAAATCGAATAGCGCGCAGCATTCTGACAGGATCTTCTCGATATCTTTCTTGTGGCTCACCAATCATGCACAACTTTTTGGATTTAAGATCGTCATAGCCACCAACATAATCCACCACAGAGAAATCTTTGATGTTGTAAAAAAGGGCATTGATAGTAAAATCCCGGCGCCACACATCTTCCATCATGCTGCCATAAACATTGTCGCGCAAAATCATGCCTTTATCTGAATGCGTTAACTCTTGTGTATTTTCATCAACTTTGCCACGAAACGTGGCAACTTCAATAATATCATGGCCAAAATAAACATGGGCTAATCGAAAACGTCTGCCAATTAAGCGACAATTTCTAAAAATGCGGCGTACTTCATCGGGTGTTGCATCGGTTGCCACATCAAAATCTTTTGGATGAAGTCCCAATAACAGATCACGAACACCACCTCCGACTAAATAGGCACCATAACCATGCTTATTAAGTCGATAAAGCACTTTGAGCGCGTTTTCGCTAATATCTTTTCTTGAGATCCCATGTTCCTTGCGCGCAATAATGCGTGGCGCATGGCTCAAGCCCTTAGCCTGCTTTTGATCATCCTTGCGGGTAAGTAAACCAACTTTTTTTAGAAAAGCCCTAATCATGTAGGGAGATCCCTTATTGTGTACTAGCAACAAATAGTGTTTGAGTGAGCAACTTAGGCAGGTATAATACCATCGTCGCTTAATAATGATAGAGCTCACGCCATTTGTAGGCTAAACCACCCCACTTTAGCGATAAAGGGGGTTCAATTTCATCGGAGTTTTCGTGGATCACCTGCTTCCTTTAGCGCTAAAGGAATATATTCTTCAAACGAGTAGTAAAGAGCCTCTTTTACTTGAGCAATTACGGCAAGAAACTAAGCATGAATTTGGCAGTGAGATGTACTGCGGCCCCATCATTGGGATGCTATTGTCGCTTTTGGTGAAGCTATCTGGCGCCAAAACATGCTTAGAGCTGGGCACTTTTACCGGCTATTCTGCCCTACATATTGCAAGCGGCTTGCCTGTTGATGGCAAATTAATTACCTGTGAAGTAAACCCCTCCCATGCAAGCATGGCACAACGCTATTTTGATAAAAGCCCCCATGGCCATCAAATTGAAATTCTCTTGGGAGAAGCACAAAACACTATCCAAACACTACACCAAACGTTTGATTTTATTTTTATCGATGCCGATAAAGCCAACTATCCCCTGTACTATGATTTACTGATCCCAAAATTAAATCCTAAAGGTTTAATGCTAGTTGATAATGCTTTATGGGAAGGGGAAGTTGTTGCCCCCAGTAATCAGCGTGCCCAAGCCATTCATGCACTGAACCAAAAGGCATGCCAAGACAGTGATGTGCAAACCCTGATGTTGGCGATTCGAGATGGACTGTTACTAATTTACAAAACCTAAATATCTTTTTTAAAAAAGTAATCAAATTAACCTAATTAATAAAGTGAAGCAATTTTAGTCAAAAATTTGAAATTAATGATAAAATCTCGCCTTTTAACCGCACAGGGAATTTGTGTATATGCAATAAAATAAGCGTTACGTTCTAATGAGTAAATCTGGTGTTAAGAAATCTGGTGTTAAGAAAGCAGCTAAATCCGCTTCCCCAAAAAAGCCTACCGTGACTGTTGATATAAAGGCGACGTTAGAATCACTGGTCACAAAAGCCCAAGATCTATCCTACAACGACAAACATGCCTATCAAGCCCTCATAGCGCCTTATCAAAACGCTTTACCTGTTAAAGCATTAGTGGACGCATTTTGTATTCAGCTCAAATCGCAATCAAGGCAGATTCAAATTAATCAGGCTTTAAAGCCCGTTACGGAAACCTCTATAAATGAACTTAACACAACACTTTGCAAAAGACTCAACGCGAGCTTTTTCTTTTTGGAAGCCATTTTACCTTTAGATAAAGATGCGCAGGAATACCAATTAATCTTATTGAATATACTATGGGAAGATATGAGTTATGTTTTTCGCCACAAGGTAGAAAAACTAACAGATAACTCATTAAATCCCGGAGAGTTTATCCCTTATTTTGAATTCTTTTTGAACTGCTATGCTGTTTTTGAAAAATATAGCGATAACTACATCACATTTTTAGATTCAATATTAGCCCAAACTGCCAGCCATGTTTCTGAAACTACAAGACAAGCGGCATCAAGCGCCCTATTTCACTCTTATGCAAATTTAATTAAAATAAGTGCTGATTTTGCTTATGTATGCAATCTATTTGGCACCCAGCAACGTGGCATAAATGCTTTTAACACTGCTGCACGTTTAACAGCGTTCATGCAAAAAAAATTGGCGAAGATTGTTAAAATAACCCATTTATCAAAAGAGAGCGCCCAGCAGGTCTTAGATGAATCTTTAAAAGCTAAAGTTGAATTTTTAAAAAATCTCTTTGCGCATTCTATCGCTTTTCCACTACAAGACATTAATTGCACACTTTTCACCTTTACTCAAGAATACCTAAAGAATTTATCAGGGCTTAGCCATAACCAGAAAACGTTAGATGATGAAAAGATGGCAGCGATAAGAGGGCAGCTTAACAACGCTATTGAGCAAGCATCTCACTTAAATCCCGTAGATGTTGCAGCGCTTGACGAAACAATACAATCACAATTGACTAGCCTGCATTTTAAAAACGCTCTTATAGGTTTATCTTGTCTTGATGAAGTGAATGTAACACAAGCCCAAAGGTTGCTCCCCCTTTATCGCGATCTTTTGTTTGCTTGGCGAAAATTCTTTATGGCGCAAAATACGATTTACGCCAAAATTGTGGCTGAAAAACTATTTCTACTTGCCCGTAAAACAGTTAGCATGATAGTCACATTATCTAAAGCGCCAACTATCTTAGCAGATACAACTCAAGAGAATGTGGTACCTGCTCCAACTTCTCAAACGCCTCATCATGAAAGCGCTCAGACAAGCTCAACGACAATAAAGCCGACAGAGTCAACAGCACCGACTGTTGTTAAATTAGCTAACCCGCAAAAGCAATTAGCAAGAATAAAAGAGAATCTAAAGCAATTTCCAAATGGTGCTTTAAAAAAAGATAAATCCCAAAAAAAACCACAAAGATTAATGCAACAAATTGCCATTGTAAAAAATGCGCTACTTGATGAAAATAAGACACAATCTTCTTTACAACGTTGTGTCGAACAAACGGTATCGTACTGTCATGAACTTAATGATTTTGCTGGAGATCCTATGTTGTCAGC
>JBFXKR010000102.1:0-6204 GCA_050173595.1 Candidatus Berkiella sp. | reverse complement strand
TCTATGAAATTTACTATACTTTAGTAAAAGGGGGTGGCTTAACATCCCAACTTGCGACAGTCAATGTGAACGATACGGTGTGGATTTCTGAAAAAGCGCATGGACGTTTCGTCTTAGATGAAATTGATAGCGCACATAGTTTGTGGCTATTTGCAACAGGAACAGGCCTTGGACCATTTTTATCCATGTTAAAGACACGAGCGCCTTGGCAAAAATATAAAAAAATAATATTGGTGCACAGTGTCCGTTTTAACGCAGAATTAACGCATCAACACCTGATTAATGAAATAGTTGCGCAATACCCCTTACAGTTTCAAACCATCAGTATTGTGACACGCGAAAAAACAATTGGCGCCTTTAATGAAAGGATCCCTAAATTGTTGCAAAATGGGGCGCTTGAAGAACAAATTGGTGCATCGATTCAGGCAAGCAATGCGCAAGTCATGTTGTGTGGCAATCCTGCGATGGTGCAAGAGGTAACGCAATCCTTAGCGCAAAGAGGTTTAAAAGTAAGTCATCATAAGGATAAAGGGCATATTAGTTTTGAGAACTATTGGAAAAGTAATGAAGGTTAGTTGCCAGCCTTGAAAGTTAGAGTTCGTGCTTCACTATTTTTGTAAAAAATCTTGACACTACACGATTGCGTCAGTATATTTTCTAACTCTAAGAGTATGGCTTTTTTTATTGTGAGATATTTGCCATGTTGGGATATTTAGAAACACTTCGGCTTTACTTTATTGAAGGTAAGGCTTTTGAATGCAATGAAGAAAGCGTGCAAGAAACAGAGTCTGATTCGCAAGATTATGACGTAAGCTTTGAAGTTTGTCCTACACTTCGCTTTTCATCAGCAAATGGTGAATCTTATCCACCCTCTCATTTGTCCTTAGATCCTAGCGTGCTCGCAAATCGCTTTACACAACTTGCCCGTCGTGATGAACATGCTAGCAATATCATTACAGGCGCAGGGCGACGATTACTGGTTCCTTTTCTTCGCGACAGTTTCGCGATAGATGATGCATGGTTAAATGATGTACTGATTAACCGTTGGTTTGATTATCTTTGCGCTCAAGATCTTTCAAGCAAAAGTACACATGTCAATTCTACTTTTAATGAAAATTATCTGCGCTCAATACAAAATAATGGTGAATGTAAAGAAGATAGAAAAAGACTATTGAACGCAACCACTATTTATCTGCCAAGGCATATTGGCAATCATTGGTACCTTGTGATTGTCACAAAGTATGGTGATCATATCGATTTTAGTTGTATGGATAGTTTATCAAGCATACCAATGAATGATATGCATCAAACCTGTATAGATTATGCACAAACGCTGATGAGATCTTTATACGGTCGCGCTTATGATAATTTTATTATTTCAACGTCAAGCAAGCACATGCCAAGGCAGTCCAATGCTTTTGATTGTGGCGTGGCTATTTGTTATCAAGGATTACGACACAGCCAAAATGCACCCTCTTTACGAGATGAAACGCTTGATTATTCTCCTTTTCGCTTAGAGATGGCGCGCGAGTTATTAAATTTCTTTAATAATAATCCTAGAGACTTTGATAATGGCACAGTACGCCAAGGAAGAAGAACAAGAACATACCCTGGCAGGAGCTTAGGCGCAAGATATTGTTGAAGGCATCAACATATCACTAATAAATTGCCGAGGTTTTAGTCCGTGTTTTGTGAAAAGAGAAAAAGCTGCTTTTACCATCGCAAAAGGCCCGCTCGCAAAAACAATCGTTTCTTCAAAATTTGTCCAATTTTTAGCAAGATATTCATGAACCAAGCCTCTTGGACCCTGCCAAGCAGGAAATCGATGAGGCTCTGAGAGCACAATGTGAAAATCAAATTGGCTGTATCGTTGCTGCCATGCATTTAAAAGTTTAAGTTTGTAGGCATCATCAGGATGACGAACCCCCCAAAATAAGGTAATTTGTTTTTTGCATTTTTGTTGCAAAAGCGCTTCTTCTAGTAAAGCTTTAAACGGGGTAAATCCGGTTCCGCCTGCTAACATCACAATTTCTTTGGCCTCATCTTGGCGCGCTAAAATTGCTTCACCAAATGGTCCTCTTAACATCACCTTTTTATTGTTTAAAAGAGCACTTAAAAATGCATTCGCCATAGGGTGCTGCGCATTATGTCTTAAGTGAAACTCAAGTGACCCATCAATACTGGGTGCATTTGCTATTGATAATGGCAAAACAAGATTATCTGCAAAAATAGCTTCAACATATTGGCCTGCGCGATAAGCCATTTTAATGTCAGTATCAGGGATAAAATGAAGTAAAATAATATCGCTGTTAATGGACTGTTGATGCAAACAAAGGTAAGGATATTCTTTGGTCATCTAGAGTCCTAGCGCTGACATGATATCATCGACACGTGCTTTGACTTGTTGGCATGCCTCAATGGGACGTCCCCATTCTCGCGATGTTTCACCCGGTAATTTATGCGTTGCATCTAGACCCATTTTTCCCCCTAAACCAGAAGTTGGCGATGCAAAATCTAAATAATCAATGGGGGTGTTTTCTAATAAAACAGTATCGCGAACAGGATCCATGCGTGTGGTAATCGCCCAAATCACATCTTCCCAATTTCTGGCATCAATATCATCATCGGTCACAATAATAAATTTGGTATACATAAACTGGCGCAAGAAAGACCAGATCCCAAACATGACGCGTTTGGCATGGCCTGGATACTCTTTTTTAATGGTGATGACGGCTAGGCGATAGGAACATCCCTCGGGCGGTAAATAAAAATCAACAATTTCAGGAAATTGTTTACGCAAAATAGGGACAAAAATTTCGTTTAATGCAACCCCTAATATCGCGGGCTCATCGGGTGGGCGCCCGGTGTAAGTGCTGTGATAAATTGGATTATCACGCATGGTGATTGCCTCAATGGTCATCACAGGAAAACGTTCAACTTCATTATAATAGCCAGTATGATCGCCATAGGGGCCTTCTATTGCCGTATCATTGGGATAAATAAATCCTTCTAATACAATTTCACTGTTAGCAGGCACCTCAAGATCATGTGATAAACAAGATACCAATTGCGTTTTACTTTTTCGTAATAATCCAGCAAAAGCATACTCCGAAAGGGTATCAGGGATAGGCGTGACAGCGGCTAATATGCTGGCTGGATCTGCGCCCAAGGCGACAGCGATTGGGAAAGGTTTTTCTGGAAACGCTTTGCACCATTTTGCATAATCTAAAGCGCCACCGCGATGGGCAAGCCAACGCATAATGATTCTGTTTTTATCGATAACTTGTTGGCGATAGATCCCTAAGTTTTGCCGCCCTCCCTGTGGGCCTTGTGTGACAACCAAGCCCCAAGTAATTAAAGGGGCAACATCTTGGGGCCAGCAGGTTTGAATGGGCAACATGCTCAAATCAACATCATCATGACGTAGTTGATGATATTGGCATAATCCTTTTCCTTTACTAACGATGCTTGGTGCCATTGTCAGCACTTGTTTATAAAGTGGCAGTTGGGCCAAGGCTTCTTTTAGCCCTTTTGGCAAAGTCGGATCTTTGAGCAAAGCCAGAAATTCACCTAATTCTCGCAAGTCTTGAATGTTTTCGCGTCCCATGGCTTTAGCAACGCGCTCTGGTGTGCCAAATAGGTTTCCAAGCAAAGGCATCTTTGCGTTTTTTGGTGATTCAAATAGTAAGGCGGGTCCCTTGGCTTTAAGGACCCGATCGCAAGCTTGTGTAATTTCAAGATAGGGATCAAAAGGATGTTGGATGCGTTTTAATTCACCTTGTCCTTCTAAGTGAAAAATAAACTCTCTTAAATCAGCATATTTTGTCACAACCCAAAAACAGCCTTCTAGCGTTTCATGGCTTCAAAGAATTCTTCATTGGTCATGGTGCCTTTAAGGCGCTCAATGAGAAATTCAATGGCAGCTAATTCATCCATGGGGTGTAATAATTTGCGCAAGATCCACATTTTTTGCAATTCATCAGGCGATGTTAATTTTTCTTCGCGTCTTGTGCCTGAGCGATTAATGTTAATTGCAGGGTAAACGCGTTTTTCGGCAATACGTCTATCAAGGTGTAATTCTAAGTTACCGGTACCTTTAAATTCTTCATAGATGACTTCATCCATCTTAGAGCCGGTATCAATTAAAGCCGTCGCAATAATGGTTAAACTGCCGCCTTCTTCTACATTACGTGCAGCCCCAAAGAAACGTTTTGGGCGTTGTAAGGCAGCCGCATCGACACCCCCGGTGAGCACTTTCCCTGAATGGGGAATGGTGGTGTTGTAAGCGCGCGCCAGACGTGTGATGGAGTCAAGCAAAATAACCACATCCATTTTGTGCTCAACTAAGCGTTTTGCTTTTTCAATAACCATTTCAGAAACTTGTACGTGACGATTGGGTGGCTCATCAAAGGTACTGGCAATCACCTCGCCTTGTACGGAGCGTTCCATTTCGGTAACTTCTTCTGGTCGCTCATCGATGAGCAATACAATTAATTTACATTCAGGATGGTTGGTTGAGATGGAATGCGCAATATTTTGCAGCATCATTGTTTTACCCGCTTTGGGTGGGGAAACAATTAAACCACGTTGACCCTTACCAATAGGGGAGCATAAATCAATAATGCGGGCAGTGATATCTTCAGTACTGCCGTTACCCACTTCCATTTTGATACGAGATTCTGCATGTAAGGGGGTTAAGTTTTCGAATAAGAGCTTGTTGCGCCCAAGTTCTGGGCTTTCGTAGTTAATTTCATTTACTTTTAATAAGGCAAAATATCTTTCGCCATCTTTAGGGGGGCGAATTTTACCTGAAACAGTATCGCCCGTGCGCAAGCCAAAGCGTCTGATCTGACTTGGAGAGACATAGATATCATCAGGTCCAGGTAGATAGGAGGTGCGTGATGAGCGCAAGAAACCAAAACCATCTTGCAACAGCTCAAGGACGCCATCGCCATAGATGTCCTCACCACTTTTCGCATGCGTTTTTAAGATCCCAAAAATAAGATCTTGCTTACGCAAACGAGACACATTTTCGACCCCAAGTTCAAGGGCCATTTCAGATAGCTCTGCGGCTGGTTTATTTTTTAATTCCGAAAGGTTCATATCCGTGCTTATTAATTAAAATGAAGGGGATTCGTTATTGATTGAAAGGTAAGTCTAACTTGGGGGTTGCTTGGTGGCATCGCCTACCCAAGTAACTAGGATCCTATCAAACTTTTTTTAACGATGCTAGCGCTATTGTGCCTAGCATCGTTTTAATACGGCTTCTCGTCGTCTATTATAGGTGACTATCGAGGAAGGCAGTTAACTGTGATTTTGACAGAGCGCCCACTTTGGTAGATTCAAGTTCACCATTTTTAAACAACATTAAGGTAGGGATCCCTCTGACCCCAAATTTTTGAGGGGTTGCACTGTTTTCATCAATATTGATTTTGCCAATAATGAGTTTACCTTCGTAGGTATTGGCGATTTCATCTAGTACTGGCGCTATCATTTTGCAGGGTCCACCCCATTCGGCCCAAAAGTCCAGCAGTACAGGTAGCTTGGCATTCATCACTTCTTTTTCAAAGTTATCGTCTGTGACGGCAACTATATTGGGGTTAGCCATTATCAAATCTCCTCAAAAAATAAAAAGTTGTTCACAGCTATCAAGGCCAAATGTTCTGTTAACTTGGGGGTTCTCACTATGCTAACAAGGCCCAAGCGTATTGTCATGGGCTGCTAGCAAAAAACCAAGCCGACAAACTAACAATAAAATAAAGTTAGCTTGCTTGCGATAGCATTTGTGCGGCGCGTTTTGCAAAGTAACTTAAAATAGCATCGCAGCCAGCACGCTTAAAACCAAGCAGTGATTCTAAAATAACGCTTTCATCTAACCAACCTTTTTCAATGGCTGCCATATGCATGGCATATTCACCGCTCACTTGATAAGCAAAAGTTGGCATCTTAAACATCGATTTGACACGCCATACGATATCTAAATAAGGCTGCCCAGGTTTAATCATGACAATATCGGCACCTTCTTGGATATCCATTTCAACTTCACGTAATGCTTCTAAAGCATTGGCGGGATCCATTTGATAAGAAGATTTGCTTGATTTGCCTAAGTTGGATTTTGAGCCCACGGCATCACGAAAGGGGCCATAAAAGCGCGAAGCATATTTAGCAGCGTATGCCAAAATACCGGTATTATGATAACCATGC
>JBFXKR010000101.1:0-6210 GCA_050173595.1 Candidatus Berkiella sp. | reverse complement strand
CACCGTGAACGAGACCGGTGGTTACATTAATCAAAGCTTACACGATGAATTTTGGGCATTGTTGCAAAAAAAATATAGTGAACAGCAGCGAAGTAAGATTATTCAAGACATTCAAAGTACGCTTGAAATCTTAAAAGAATTTCAAGCGCTGACCTGGAAAAGTGCGAAAGAGAGCTATTTTGCGAAAAGTATCATTAAGGATAGTGAATATCAGCCGCTAAAAGAAAAGCTTGAAAAGCACCAATCTCAATACTTTTCACCTAGCATCATCATTGATAACTCAGAAAAAATCATTCAAGCGGCTAGCACTCGTGAGGCAATCGATCTGGGCGCAGGTAAATTCTATATCACACCAGAGCTGATTGAAGAAAATCTGATCGGCATCAAAGGCAGCTATGACAGACTAAAATTACTGTTATTGCCCAATTGGAAAGAGGAATACAAAGAATATCCTCTGCCATTAATTAATGTTTCATTATTATCATTATATTCACCTGACGAATATCATGAAATGATAGAGCATGGCGATGAAAAAATCGATATTCATATCGCACAATTAAGTGTGGATAAAAATACGCTTTATGAGTTGGGCTCTGTTGATTATCAAAAAGGGGATAAAAAATTTATCGATTTCTCAGCTCAAGAGCGTCAAATTTACATAGAAGAGTTTGTGAAAGATCAATTTGCAAATTATAAGATTTCACAGCCGGTACTCAGCAAGGGCGTTTGGCGTGGCTATGAATTCGCAAAAGGGGTCGCATCGTTTGATACTTTTAATATTGTGATTATGAGTTTATTTGCAGATTCCAAAGCGTTTTATATTAAATTTATTACTAATGCGAATTTGTCGCAAACGGGAAGTGAATTTAATGAATTTACAAAGCGTGTTCAAATATTAGAACATCCTAAGATTTCACCAAGCACAGCAGCGCTGGTGAAATCCTAAAAAACTTGGAAGAACTGCTTGTTGCCAAGGCTCTTATATATCAGCGCTTTGAATCGCTGCTATTAATGCCGCTTTTTTAGTGTCGCTATCGGCATTTATCATCTCATCGCTTAATAATATAGCTTTGAAGATAAGATTAATTTCCTTCATTTGCTCCATGGTGCAAGTATGAAGAAAATTTAATGTTGCTTGTTGACAGCTATCTTCGCCACATCCAGCAGATACACAGAACAATTGATTTTGATTGAGCGTGGTTAACATATCTCTCTCCTTGAATATTACGAAACAAATAAAACACTACCCCAAGGTTATAACATTTCTTGGCTGGGCTTTATCTTGAATGAGTTCATGAGCAATGTCTAGCCTAAATGCACTGTAATCACAAAACCCAGTATGAGGTATGCTGTTAATGTCGACATTGCCCAAAAGTTGTTTCGCCCAAAACAGAATAGCAGGGCCACAATCTGTATAATTTGTTTCCACTTCATCACGGGATTTAAAATCAGATTGCACAGGTACATTGATGCATTTAGTTTCACCAAACAAGGTATTGGGGTTGCGATTTGGGAAAAGGGCTTTCAAAATCATTTTGGCTTTATTAATAAATTGCCGTTTGTCAGGAGAATTTAGAGCATCTAAGCAATAAATATCAAACTTACCTTCTACATTTTTTTTCATAAAAAGCAAATACCAATGATCATTTTCGCAAATTGGCCAAACTATTTTTTTGGCATCTACAATATCTTTTTTCAATAATTTGTAATGTCTAGGGTTAGCTAAATTTTCCATTAAATTCCTGGTAAGATGATATGTGCTATCAAAGGTGAGTGCATGATTGCTTTTTCTGCAAAGAAACTTCAAGTAGGAGTTAATCACATCATCGTGGAGCCAATCATGATTAATGAGGTTGTTTGCCATCTCTTTGCTTTTAGCTAATGTGACATTGCCTACATTTACTTCAGTGAATTTTTTAATCAGTGATCTTGTGTTTGGGATTAGATTTGAAAAACTAAAATAGCTCAAGACTTTGAATTTATTTTTAGATATTAATTTTAATTGCTCTAATGGCGATAAAGCTTTGGCGCGACGGTGAATTGTATACAAAGGTATAACGTCACTATTTTTCGCCAAAATATCATCATGTATTTCAATATAAACACTCGCTTTTTGGGGCTTAGAAGGGGCGTTGGCTTTTTTGGGTGTAGTATCCCCAAAAATGAAATGACTTAGCATTTGGCTAAGCTTGATGCGGTACATATTAAGTGTAAACAGCGTATTTTGTACTGAAAATTTCTCAAACATATTCATCTTTACTTGTAGTTTGTAAGTTAGCGCTTTCTAAGTTATAAAAATTTATGACAAAAACTAAAGAAGCTGACTATATAATATTTAAAGGTTGCAAATCAAGACGCTGATTCATGCTTATAAGATCTTTTTGCTTTAAATTCTATTTGACTCTGATAAATATTGTTTTATAGTGCTAAGCGTCATTTTGTCAAAATGACTGGAATATACACGGAATTTGTATATAAAGGATGCGCTATGGAAGCTAACTTCAGGGAAAGTATTGTTAAGCCTATTCTTGGCTTTAGTTTGGGAACCTATCTTGAGTTTTTAGATTTTGCCTTATATGCCGCACTGGCGCCTATTTTTGCCGTTAAATTTTTTCCAAGTGAACACCAAGATGTGGCTATCCTTTATGCTTGGGGCGTTTTTGCCGTTAGCTTTTTGGTTAGGCCGTTCGCTGGATTCATTTTGGGGCCCCTGGGCGATAAGCTTGGTGTTAAAAAAATGCTGTTTTTTTCTATGGCCTTAATGGGAATTGCTACGGCTGCTATTGGTGTGCTGCCAACTTTTTTGCATGTAGGTTTTTTATCACCCTTAATGCTTATCGTTTTGAGGATAGTGCAGGGATTTGCAGTGAGTATTGAATATGGGGCGTTAAGCACATATTTGTTGAGCATGAACAACGTTAAGAAGCATTTTGGATTTTATTCAAGCTTCACCTCATTTGCCGTTTTATTAGGTATTATTTCTGGCGGCATCTTGGTGGCGCTCGTCATAAACAATGAAGCAACCATTGATATTCCGGATTGGCAATGGAGATTACCCTTTATCATTTGTGGCTTATCTGTTGGCGTAGTTGGGTCTTATTTAAGAATGAGTTTAAAAGGTATAGCAAATAAAATAAAGGCGCCTTGTCAAAAGCCAGTATTAACCTTATTCAAGTCACAAACGCCTGTTCTTTTTCTTGTGATATTAATTACCGGCTTTGTGAGTATTTCATCTTATGTATTGCTAGGTTATCTGGCAACGTATCTTCAAACAGTCAGGCACTTTTACATTAAAGAATCTTTGATGATTTGCAATCTATTAGGTTTGGTTATGTTATGTGCTGTGCCGCTTGGGGGGTGGATTTCAGATAAAATAGGGAGAGCTTCATTAATCAGGTACTTTTCATTTTCTATGATTTTTGTTTCACTTGTCTCTATGTCCTTGTTGGCCTATGGGCATGGCTATGCAATTGGAATAGGGGTTTTGATGCTTTCTATTAACATTGGATTGCTGGCAGGCGGCATACCGGCACTAGTGACAGAAGTTTTTTATTCAAATCATCGTTATACTGGTGTTACAATTGCTTATAATACAGCGGTGAGCTGGTTAGGTGGAACTTCTCCAATGGTTATTTCATATCTCATGAATAAAACAAGTTATGAGCTAACACCTGGCGTATACATGTCATTCTTTGCTTGTTTATCGTTAATGGCAGCAATCGCGTTGTCTAAATTGGCCAATCAAAAAAAATCAACAACGAACTTATATGGTGTAGCATGATGAATAAAGTAATAGGAAAAACGCCCACTCCTGAAAACCCAGTGTTTTCAACTTACATGAAAGTAAGATTTAATGATGTCAATTTAGGCAACCATTTGGATTATGCAGCTTTGTTAGAAATTGTTGGCAATGCCAGGGCACAGTTCTTTAAATCACATGGTTGTAATGAGTTAGACATCGATGGGGTAGGGATAATCGTTAAAAGCCTTTATGTGGAATATATATCAGAAGCAAAATTTGACGATTTGCTGGAGATACATTTGTATCTAGCAAATGTTAAAAATTCAAATTTTGAAATGATTTTTTTGGTTAAAAATAACTATTCTGGTAATGATGTGGCAAAGATTTCAAAGAAAATTGCATTTTTTGATTATAAACAAAAAAGAATATGCGCAATGCCAAATAAATTTATCAGCATGATTAAAAGGGACGAAAAGGTAGAGGAATAGATAATGATTTTGGATGAGAAGGACCTCATAATTAAAGATCACTTAAGCGCTAATTTTGATAAAAAATTATTAGCGCTGAGCGCGAGATATTTACAACTTATTTATGCGAATCATATGTTTTTTAGCATTGAAAACAGAGTTACTAAAGAAAGGCTAGGCTTTAGTACTAGAACTGATTGGCAACAATACTATATTGGCAAGAAGCTAATTGATCACTGTCCACTTTATGCTGCGACTGTATATTATCCAATGAAATATAAGCAAGATTCATTTTTCTTTTTGTGGAATAAAATAATCCCGGATGGTAAAAAGCAAAAGGAAATAGTTTACTTAAGAAAAGAAGTTGGCATCGCAAACGGGATCTCTTTAACAAAGCGCTTTGGCAACTATCAAGCCATGCTTGGCATTGGAACAGAGCCTAATGAACATGAGTTGGAGCGCAAATATATCTCATTGATGCCCACCATCATTACTTTGTTTGCACAAGCGAGTGATTTGCAAAATCATTTTAAAGAATCGGTTGAATGCTAAATATCTTTTACTGCAATTTGTGCTAATCTAAGTATTGATGTGCTATTGCTTTTGAACGCAGCTGCAGGGGTCCCACGGGGGGATGGGTGCGGCGAGTACAAAAGCAATAGCACGTCAAATTCTAACATATTTGAAGTCTTATTATGGCTATTTAGATAATTAATATAGCACTACTTTTCTGTGCCATATAATGGGTGCCGCCCAATTTAGTTTTACGTTACATTGAGTGGGTTCTAACAGGCTGGTATTAGGGTTTATACATAAAAGCGAATAGGTTTTAGATTTGTTGCTGGCACTTAACTTTCTAATAAAAATTTCTTTATGAATCGTTTCAACAATGCAAAAGCAATTATCTAAAGTACCAATATGATTCAAATCTGTTTTGATGCCACCAACATATTCGCCTGCTTTGTAGATTGGCTCAAGACCATCATCTGTTAACATGATAACAACGGAGTTGACGTTATTATCCTCAAAGAATTGTATTTCTTTTTGTATAACAAGATGATGATCCCAAGTTGACACGTTTTTTGATTTTTCGCTTGCACACAAGGGCGTTGTGCGAAAGCGGGGGCCTAATCCGGTCCCATGTAATAGCCATTCAACAGAGCATTCAACGCCTTCTTGCAACAGTGCTTGAATTAATCGATGCGCTCCCTTTTCAGTTAGTGAGCGATTTTTTAAAGAGCTAGCGCCTAAATTTTCCCACCCTTGAAGGGTTGAGGGAGGAATTTTATAGTGTATATTCAACTTTTCCATGGTTAAACCAGCGAATTTTCTCGCACTTCTTGTGCGTTTTGCTCGGGCAAATGCGTCATTATTGATGTTTTTTGCTACTTTCATGGTTTTTCAAAGTTGTAGTAATTATTGTAACTTCGGGCAACATTCTACCTGTTTTTAAGCTTGATGAGAATGTTAATGGCAATAAATTATATTGCAATTATGCAAAAGTTATATCACAATAAACTCGTTGTTTTTTAATTACATGGAAAGTATTATGAAGCAGTTTTTATTTTCTTTGTTCAAATTTTTCAAGAAACCCGCTACTCACCTCTTTATTGTTTCTCATTTTTATCAGGGGAATAGGATCCAAGTCCTTTTCAAAGATAGGTTGGGAAAAGAAATAACGCATGACATTCAAGTCTTTAATAGAAGAAGGGATCTGGTGTCACAATTTTCTTCAAAAGATGCATTTTTGCTTGGCTATTTATTGGCAGAGGATTCTACTGTTAGAATGTTGCAAAAAGATCACTAGCAAATTAATTTAGCCTGCACAACTTTGCCAATGATTTGGGCGCCTTTGCCTAATGCGATTGGTTTATAGTCCGTGTTAAGTGATTTTCCATAAAGCTCGCCATCAACGAGAACGAGTTGTTTGAAGTGAATGATTTTTTTGTCTTTAAGTTGTAGTAATGCATAATCTTTAGATTTCGGCTTTTGCATTTTATC
>JBFXKR010000100.1:0-6232 GCA_050173595.1 Candidatus Berkiella sp. | reverse complement strand
CACGCTTAAACGACCATAGTCTTTGCTATTAGGCTTGGCAGCCATCCGCGTGATAACTTCTTTTTGCAACATAAACAACATATCTTGGATAACATCGTTATATTGTAATAAATGAAATAACAAAGGTGTTGATACATTATAAGGAAGATTACCAAACACCCGTAATTTTTGATGAGGGCTATTTAAAAGTGAGCTAAAATCAAAATCTAATGCATCGCATTCATGAACCGTAATTTGTGACGTTGAAAAAATGCTTTGTAACCTCGCGCTTAAATCATGATCAATTTCAATAACATGTAAATGCGGTATCAATCCTAAGATTTCTTTTGTTAAGGCACCAAGGCCGGGACCGATTTCTACAATGTTTTGCTCACTAAGTGGATGTAAAGCACGGACAATATTTTGAATTACATTGTTATCAATTAAGAAATTTTGGCCAAACCGCTTTCTAGGCGTATGGGGTTGGTTCATGCCAGCTCAATGGTGTTAGCGAAGCTGCAAGTGATGGCAACATGGATTGCCTTGCGTAAGCTGGAGGCTTTGGCAAGACCTGTGCCAGCTAAATCTAATGCTGTGCCATGATCAACCGAAGTACGTAAGAAGGGTAAACCCAGTGTCATATTAACAATATCACCAAAATAAAGTGCTTTAATCGGTGCAATCCCTTGATCATGGTAAATTGCTAAAATAGCATCGGTTTTATTTCTATTTTCAGGGGTAAAGGCCGTATCACCAGGAACGGGACCTGTTAGCAAATAACCTTGGTGCTTTAGGTTGTTAATGACGGGTATCATCATGGCTTGCTCTTCACTACCAATTTGTCCGCCTTCTCCTGCGTGTGGATTTAAGCCTAAAATGGTGATCTGTGGTTTTGCTATATTAAAAATGTTTTTAAGCCCCTGATCTAAAATTTGAACCGCGCTTTCTAATCTCTCCTGGGTGAGATAAGTGCTCACTTTATTTAAGGGGCAGTGCGTTGTTGCCATGCCTACAATCACTTCAGGTGTATAAAAAGTCATTAAAACATTATCAACACCTGCCAAGTTGGCAAAATATTCGGTATGTCCGCTAAAGTTAATGCCGCTAGATTGAATAATACCTTTATGGATGGGAGCGGTGACTAAAGCATCAAGCGTTTTGTTAGCACACAATTCATAAGCTTTTTGCAGTGTATTAATCACATAAGCACTATTAGTAACATCGAGCTCGCCTGCAATCGCGTGCGCTTTAGGGGGGACATCGATGATAGCTAAGCGATGATTGCCATTGGGAACACGAGGCGCTTTAGGATCAAAAGGATAAAGTTCAATTTTATAGCCTAGCTTGCTCGCACGGGCTGCTAACAAATCAGCAGAGCCGACAACCACAATTTCGGCATCAAGCGATTCTTGTGCCAGCGAAAGGCAGATATCAGGGCCAACCCCCGCAGGCTCGCCAGTCGTGAGTGCTAAACGTTTTATCATATTAGGTTTCATCGAGGATTTTAACATAAGCTTCATCCCGTAGTTGTCTGGCCCATATTTGTAATTTTTCTTCAAGTTTACGCTGTGACAGCATATCTTTTGCTTTTTGGCGAAGCGCAACTTCATCATTAGAGAGCGTTTTACGCTCTAACACTTGCATAATGTGCCAACCAAAAGAGGTTTTAAAAGGTTCACTGATTTCATTGGTGTTTAGCTTTTCCATCACACTGCTAAATTCGGGCACTAAAACATCAGCAGAAACCCAACCTAATGAGCCACCATTATTGGCAGAGGCTAAATCAGAAGAATAGGTTTTAGCAGCTTGTGCAAAATCTTCACCTTCTTGAATCTTATTTCTTAACTCAGTTAACTTTGCTTTCGCTTCACTATCGGATGTCATGGCATTGGTTTTGATTAAAATATGTCGAACCAAGGTTTTGCCCACAGCGCTGGTTGCAACAGCAGAGCGCTTGTCTAGTAATTTGATAATATGAAATCCGCTTGGGCTTCGAATAGCTTCAGGAACGTCATTCGGTTTTAAGGCGATAACAGCTTCTTCAAATAGGGTGGGTAATTCTGGTAATTTTCTCCAGCCTAAATCACCACCATTGAGCGCATGCTCGCCAGTAGAATCTGCCATGGCAACTTGAGCAAAATCAGCACCATTGCGTAATTTTTCAATAATAGTTTTCACTTTTTCTTGAGCGATATCGAGTTCTTGCGGGCTGGGTGAATCAGATAAGGGAACTAAAATATGACCCAGGCGGTATTCGGTTGATAATCCACCCAAACCAGTAGGAGAGTGTAAAAACTGATTTATTTCCTGTTCGCTCACTTGAATTTCAGGCAGGATATCTCTTTGCTGTAATTGAGAAATCATGATCTGTTGGCGAACATTATTGCGATAGGAATCAAAATTCATTCCTTGTTGCGCCAAGGTTTCGCGCATGTTTGTGACAGACATTTGGTTATCTCTTGCTATTTTTTCAATAGCGTTGTCTAACATGGTGTCATCAACTTGTATGCCGGTTTTTTTAGCCATTTGCATTTGCGCTGTTGTGGTAATTAAATGTTCAAGTACTTGCTTTTTGATATCGCTATCATTAGGCAAGGGATTACCATTTGCTTGCAATTGTAGTTTGATGAGTTTGACTTGAGCGTCAAGCTCGCTATGAGTGATGATGGCGTCGTTTACCACGGCCACAATACCATCAAGCGGTTGAACATGAGCAAACGCGCTGATGCTTGCACCTAACAATGCACAACTTAGGATCATTTTGAGCTTACGCATATTTGGCCTATTGTTATTGTAAAAGTTATTTAACATTCTTTGTTTTTCGTTATCCACAAAAGTATATCACTTTATGAGCGTTAGAATATAACGATGAGGGGCTTTAAGAACAAGTTTCTGCCCGTAAGCTTGCTCAAATCAATGCTAATAAAGTGGGATCTCCGGGGGTGGGAAATAATTTTTATCCGGATTCGTTAACCATTGTTGGCGCGATGCCAACGGTGTATAGCCAGGGATTTTTTGCTTAAGGCGTCCATCAGGGTTGTTCATGCCAATGGCACTTAAGCCTTTAAAAACGAGTTGAGCAAAAAAGCCGGTAGCATAGCTATCTGGATAAAAGTAGTTGTTGGAGATGCGATATCTTGAGCCAACAAACTGCAAAGCGACACAACAGCCGTTATATTCAATACCACCGACGATCTCAACGGTTTGTTTCTTTTGAAAATCATAACGCCACAACGAGAGCAGATCCCAGTGCAAGCTGATTGGCCACAAGACGGAAGCGTCTGCTTGATTTAAGCTGCCAGTTTCGCCGGTGTTAAAGTCTGTTTGCGCTAAATCGTGTTTCAGCCAGTAATAATTAAAGTTAAACACTTTATGGGGGCTGGGTCGATATTGCACCGTCATGGCAGCTTGTTCTGCCACGCGTTGAATACTGTCCCATTCCCAAAACACACTGCCTGTCAGTGTATCTGTGGCATGTAATTCTGCTTGAGCAAGTAGTTTTGAATGCTTTGATGTGGCATTAACATCTTCAAATAAGAAACAAGCATTTGCTTGGGAGAGTGTTTCGCAAAGAGAAACACGTCTGTCTCGAAAATAAAAAATTTGTCCTATGCTGGCACGTAATATTTCTCTTGCGCCATTGCGAGGTAAAAATCGAGACATCACACTGGCACTGATTTGATTGGCATCACCCACTCTGTCGCGACCGCTAAAGCGGTTGTCTCTAAATAATTGCGCATAGCTAAAGTTCATGACACCGCTATCAAAATCAGGGTAAAAATGTTGATCACGATAGGGCACATATAAGTAATAAACGCGAGGCTCTAGGGTTTGTAATCCTTCGAAAAACCGAATATGTATATTGCGTTCAAAAAATAGTCCTGCATCAATGTCGTACATTGGAATAGAGCGGTTTGGCCTTGAAGGTAAATTTTCATTCTGTGCTTGCTCAGAAAGTGAAAGTTCATATTGTAGCCAATCTAATTGCATGCGAGGTGTAATATAAAACCACTGTTCTTGCCAAGGTAAGCTCACACTTGGACGTAAATGGTAGCGTTGGCCAGTTGTGACAGGTGTTTGGGTAATAAGGCCAGGGCGATGCTCAAAGTTAACGGTTTCACCATTAAGGCCAAAGGTGAAACCCATTAATTGGTTGGGGTAAATCCCTTGGAAAACCCATTGCGGTTGGCGCTTATAAATTTCTTCGTTGATTGGTTTTGAAAGGGGTTGTAGTACTTGATATTCTTCGATGTTAAATAAATGAGACCAATAATCACCATAATACGTTAAATTAGCTTGTTGGGGTAAATGAATAATGCTGGCAGTATTAATATCTTTGCCTAAATCAACAAAATAATTGTCATCACTCACATAATCAAAGATGGCATTAAATTGCCAACGCCTTTCCCATTGGGTTGTGTGGCGAAAATTAAACGCAGAGCGGTTGTTATTCCCTTCAAGTGCTATGATTCGCGGATCTTGAAAAGCAAGCCCTGTTGGGGGCGATAATAAATTTTGCCTTTGAAATAAGCCATATTTTCTATCGTTAGGCAGAAAATGCCATTGAAATGTACCCTCTGAGCTGGGCCACAAATAGCGCACTTTGGATTGCCCTTCAATGCCACGCTCAGAGAGATACTTTGCAGCAAAAGTGAAATCATAATTAGGCGCCATGTTCCAATAATAAGGCACGTTCAATTCAAAGCCAGAGCTGCTGGTTGATCCATAGCTTGGAAATAAAAACCCCGTATGGCGTTTTTTATCAATCGGGTAATCAAAATAAGGAAAATAAAACACCGGCACGCCAATCATGTCTAAACGAATATGTTTGGCATTCGCACGGCCAAGTTTAGGATAAAGCGAGATATTTTTGGCACTTAATAGCCAGGTATTTTGGTTAGGGGCACACGTTGTATAATTCGCATCCACCAAGTGCAAATTAGCATCTTCATCGACATCAATCTGTTTGGCATAGCCGCGTGCATGGCGTGGATACCAGCGATAAAAGGCGTCGCTAAAATAAAAGTGTTGTGGCGAGTGGATATACTGTGCTTCATTCCCCCACACCATCATGCCAGGGGCTGCAAATTCAATATTGCCTTTAGCTATAATTTTATTCCATGATTCATCATCACGCTCGACAATGATCTCATCAGTATGCAAGTAGCGCTCACCTTGCCTAAAGGTAACATTACCTTGTAATCGTGATTCACCCGTGAGCGTAAACTCGGTTTCATTGGCAGAGAGTTCAATGGGCAATGTTAAATCATCTTTGTTAAGCAAGGTTGTGCTTGGCGTGAACGGTACATATTGACCTTGGCACAAACTCTGGGCGCCAGGCAGTGTTACCCAATCACTTTGCGGTGAGTGCGTACTTTGAGTGGCACCAAGGGTATTGGCCATACAAAATAGCGATAAAAGTAAAAAAACTAGCTTTTTAATGGTTATCAATTTTATTATATCTATTATTTAATTAGACAAGTATTTTTAAGCAAGGGCGAGCAATAGTCAAAACCAATAAGTTTTGTTTATTGGCTAGCATAATTTGGTGTGGGTGGATTGCAGAAGGTGGATGAATGCAAAACAGTGGATTAGATCTAAGACAATGGATAGCGCAGCAGCTTAATTCACAAGCCTTCGAGTTTAATCCATTGCCAGGAGATGCTAGTTTTAGAACTTATTACAGAGTGCTGCATCAAGATAAAAGTTATATTGTGATGGTGGCGCCGCCTTTAAAAGAGCGCACCCAAGAGTTTGTACATATTGCAAGCGCATGGCACAAAGAAGGGATTTTGGTGCCCAAAGTGCTCGCTTGGCAAGAAGAAAATGGGTTTGTATTGTTATCTGATTTTGGAGATGTGCTTTTACTGTCGCGCTTAAATGCGCACAATGTGAATGGTTTTTACCAAGATGCCTTGTCTCAAATCGTGCTGCTACAAAACACTAATTCAAATTTAGCTAATCTACCCCCCTATGATCTTAACTATGCCAATAAAGAGATCATGCTTTTTCAGGAGTGGTTTATTACAAAGTTGCTCAATTTAGAAAATACGTCACAAGAGAGTGGCATGTGGCAATTACTTTGCAAAAACGTGTTGGAAAATTTTTGCCATCAGCCGCAAGTGACCGTGCACCGTGATTTTCATTCACGTAATTTAATGGTACTTTCCGACGATGCCTTAGGCATTATTGATTTTCAAGATGCCATGGTCGGACCTATCACCTATGATGCGGTTTCTTTGTTAAAAGATTG
>JBFXKR010000099.1:0-6272 GCA_050173595.1 Candidatus Berkiella sp. | reverse complement strand
AGAACACTGCGCTATAAAATTTCAAGAATGAAAAAAATGGGTATTCAGATCCCTTAAGAGGAATTAAAGATGAACGATATTGATACAAATCAATTGTTGTTACAAATGAAAATACTGGCTGCTAAAGCACGTTCAAGTGATTTGCAAACAACGCAAAGTGCAAATCAGGGGGAATTTGGAAATTTGTTAAAGCAAACAATTGATAAAGTAAATGATTATCAAACACAAGCTACAGACTTATCTAACAGGTTTGAAGCTGGTGATGAGTCTGTTAATTTAACGCAGGTAATGATTGCAATGCAAAAATCAACAGTATCTTTGCAAGCAATGACACAAGTGCGAAATAAACTTGTGAATGCTTATCAAGAAATAATGAATATGCCAATATAATAGAGGCGCAATATGGCTGAAAAATTACTTGAATCAAATGGTAATCCAGCAGATGGATTTTTTGATTTGCCATTGGCAAAACAATTGATCTTACTCGTCGGTTTGGCAGCTAGTATTGCACTTGGAATCTATATCGTCATGTGGTCTAAAACCCCTGACTTTGTCCCTTTGTTTAGTCAATTAAGTACAAGAGACTCTAGTGATGTTGTAGATGCTTTGCAACGTACAGGGATCCCTTATCGTCTTGATGAAAATAGCGGACTGGTTATGGTGGATTCAAGTAAAATCCAAGAGGCACGATTAAAGCTAGCAAGTCTTGGCGTTCCCAGTCATTCCGGAAATGGTTTTGAGATACTAGATAAAGACAGTGTTTTTGGTGCAAGCCAGTTGCTTGAAAGAGCAAGATATATAAAAGCAATGCAAGGTGAACTAGAAAAAACTATCACGTCAATTGAACATATTAAATCCGCACGTGTTCATTTGGCAATTCCTAAGCAATCTACCTTTGTGAAAGATAAAAAGGACCCAAGTGCCTCAGTTTTTGTTGATATCTATGGTGGTTATCGCTTAGATTCTGATCAAGTATCAGCTATCACACATCTTGTTGCTTCAAGTATTCAAGGGTTATCGACGCAAAATGTGACAGTAATTGATCAAAACGGTAAATTATTGTCGTCAATGGGCAATGACAGTATTTCTGCAGCGGGCAAACAGCTAGATTATACTCACAAGTTAGAACAAATTTACTCAAAAAGAATTCAAGATTTGCTAGCCCCTATCCTTGGTTATGATAGAGTCAAGGCACAAGTAAATGCATTATTAGACTTTACATCATTTGAAGAAACGACTGAAAACTTTGATCCGCAAAAAACAGCAATCCGAAGCGAGAGGTTATCTGATATTCAAAAATCAGCAAGTGAAGATGCCGCTGTTGGCGGTATCCCGGGCGCATTATCAAATCAGCCACCATCACCAGAAGCGTCTCAAGTAAAACAACCAGCACCTTCTTCATCTAAAGACTCAAAAACTGTTGAGAACCCAGTGAGTATTAGTATCAATAAGCAAGCGACACGAAATTTTGAGGTTGATAGACAAATTAAACATCAAGTTAATGTTCCTGGTAAATTACTAAAGTTATCAGTTGCTGTCGTTGTTGATGATAAAGTGACATATGATGATAAAGGCAATGCTACCAAAACGCCATTAAAAGAAGAAGAAATTACAAAAATAGAAAGCTTGGTGAAAGATGCTATTGGGTTTGATAAGGAAAGAGGAGACAGAGTCACTATCATCAATTCTTCTTTTGCTCAAACAGAGCCAATAGAGCCGCTGCCTAAGCCTAGTTTAATAGACAACCCAATGGTTTATACGGTGTTAAAACAAGTACTCGCAGCCGTTTTGATTTTAATGCTAATTTTTGTAGTATTAAGACCAATTATTAGAAATCTAACTAGTATATCAAGTTTTAAACAAAGATTTGTAAAACAAATGGCTCAACAAGACTCTGCGTTGTTAGTAGATAACAAAGGAAGAAAACTTAATGAAGGTGAATATCAAATAAGGATTAAAGAATTAATCAATGAAGATCCAAAAAAAGCAGCACAGGTCATTAAAGGATGGGTTGGAATAGAAAATGAAAAATGATGCGCACGATGAGTTACTTAGCAAAGCAGCAATTTTTTTGATGAGTTTGCCATCTGATGATGCCGCGAAACTCATTAAATATTTAGGTCCTAAAGAAGTACAAAAATTAGGGACAGCGATGGCAAGTTTAGAAAAAGTTGATAATAAAACAGTTCATCAAATTTATAATGACTTTATCGTTGAAAATGAAAGTCAAACAAGTATTGGGTTAAATAAAGATGAACAAATTCGAAAAGTAATGATTAACGCATTGGGTGAAGATAAAGCTAATTCAATTATTGATAAAATTCTTACGAGCACAAATACTAAAGGTATTGAAACGCTAAAATGGATGGATGCTAAGCAAATTGCTGAGCTAATTCATATTGAACATCCGCAAATTCAAGCCATTATACTGAGCTTTTTAGAGCCAGAGCAGGCAGCACAGGTATTAATGTGCCTAGATGAAAAAATTAGATTAGATCTTATCTTAAGAATTTCAACTCAGGATTCTGTGCAACCTGCTGCACTAGATGAACTAAATAAGATGATGGAAAGACAAAACGCCACGAAGAAAGTTGTTCAACCCAAACCCGTGGGTGGACTTAAGTGTGCTGCAAGCATATTGAATTTTGTGGAGCCAAGTGTTGAAACCGATCTGATGGAAGCTTTAAGAGAAAGAGATGAACAACTTGCTGGTCAAATCCAAGATTTAATGTTTGTATTTGAAAACCTCTTGACGATTGATGACAGGGGCATTCAAACCTTGTTAAGAGAAGTTAAAACTGACACATTAGTCGTTGCCTTAAAAGGGGCTGATGTTGAGTTAAAGGATAAAATTTTCAAGAACATGTCAAAAAGAGCAGCAGCACTGCTTAAAGATGATCTAGAGGCAAAAGGACCTGTTAGACTTAGCGAAGTTGAAAAAGCACAGAAAGAAGTGCTTGTGATAGCTAAAAATCTAGCAGATGCTGGTAAGATTATGATGGGATCTAAAGCCGAGGAGATGGTATAGTGTCCTCATCTAACTCATCAAATAATAATTTAAATAGACCCTGGCTTTTACCAGAATTCGGGCTATTAACTCATGCACAACATTCAACAAAGAAAAAGCTAAAAGCGAAAAGTGTTAACCTTGCCAAAAGTGTTCAATCACAGCAAGAAGAGGGTTATCATCAAGGTTATAAAAAAGGATATGAAGCAGGCTTGTCTCAGGGTAGTAATGAGATTAATCAAAAGCTTACACAGTTAAGTGCTCTAATTTGCGAGTTAACTGCTTATAAAAACTCACTTGATGAACAGTTTAAAAATAATATGCATCATTTCGCGCAGATGATTTGTGAGAAAATCGTCATGGAAAAAATATCGCTCTGTGAATCTGCAATCGTTAACATTATAAATCGCGCTTTAGATGTTATTGATACTGAATCTGGGTTGCTTAAAGTGTTTTGTAATACTCATTTGTTACAAAAACTACCTTCTCAATTACAATCAAAGCGTATTGTTTTTGAAAACGATGAAACAATGAAAGACTATGCTTTTAGAATTGAATCAGATAGACAGTTTTTAGATTATAACCTTCACAAAGCACTCAAAACATTAATCGATGAATCAAAAGATGATCTTTTGGGAGCGGATTCATAAATGAAAGATGGTCCACAAAATCTTCCACAGCTCAGAGAGCTTAAAGATTGGCAACCCTTTACTGTTTCTGGAAAAGTACATCGCGTATCAGGTTTTCTGATTGAGGCAACAGGTCTTAAAGCTAAAATTGGATCACTTTGTAAGCTTATCTGTCATGATGATCTTGAAATCGTTGCTGAGGTAATTGGCTTTCAATCCGAAATTACTTTTTTAATGACCTCAGAAGATGTGCAGGGGTTATCACCTGGCGCTAGTATTATTGCTTTAAATGAGTTTCCTAAAATACCTTTGGGCGATGGTTTGCTAGGTCGTGTGATCAATTCAGAGGGACAACCACTTGATAATTTAGGGGGCTTGAATAATGTCATCCCAAGCCTTATCAAATTTGAAAGCATAAATCCATTATCTCGAGCCCTCATTAATGCGCCAATGGATGTAGGCGTGAAAGCAATTAATTCCTTACTTACAATAGGCCGTGGCCAAAGAATGGGATTATTTGCAGGTACAGGGGTTGGTAAAAGTATATTGCTTGGTATGATAACAAAATATTCTGAAGCTGATATCATTGTCATTTCATTGGTAGGTGAAAGGGGTAGGGAAGTAAAAGAATTTATTGAAGAAAGTGTTGGTCCTCATGCCTTAAAAAAGACAGTTATTGTCGCATCACCAGCAGATAGCTCACCTTTATCAAGAATTAAAGCTGCTGAGAATGCAACTTTTATAGCAGAATATTTTAAGAATAAAAATAAACGCGTATTGTTGCTAATGGACTCTATTACGCGTTATGCACATGCGTTAAGGGAGCTAGGACTTGCTTTAGGTGAGCCGCCGACAGCTAAAGGATATCCTCCATCAGTTTTTACAAAAATTCCAAAAATGATAGAGCGTGCAGGTAATGGTGTAACTGGTGAAAGCGCCATCACCGGAATTTATACTGTGTTAACAGAAGGAGATGATTTGCAAGATCCCGTTGCCGATTGTGCAAGAGGGATTTTAGATGGACATATTGTATTATCAAGGCATTTAGCAGAGGAAGGTCACTATCCAGCAATTGATATTGAGCAATCTATTAGCCGAGTGATGGACAGGGTGACCTCACGCGAACATCAGTCGCTAGCAAAATTATTTAAGCGATGTTTTATTAAATATCGACAAAACAAAGATTATATAACTTTAGGTGCCTATCAAAAAGGATCTGATCCTGAAATGGATTTAATTTTGGAGATGCGTCCACAAATGTATGCGTTTTTACAGCAAGATGCTGCGACTAAATTTGATTTTGAAACCTGTAAAAAACTGTTAAAAGAATTTGAATGTCTTGCTAAGCCAGCTGCTAAATTAAATGGATAAAATAAACAAATTAGGCAAATTAGTTTTCTTGCTTGAAAAGCATGAGAAAAATTTGCATCAAAAAGCAATACAATGTAAAGCACGATTAGATGAAGAGCAACGTAAATATGACTTGCTTAAAGGTTGCTTAGATGATTACCGTGAAAAATTAAAAGCCAACAACCTTTCGATTCAATCATTCAGATACCAACATTACCAAACCTTTTTTCAACAGCTTGAGAATGCCATTTTGCAACAAACCGATGTGGTTGCAAGGACAAAAGCTGTTCATCAAAAATGGCTTAAAGATATTGAAATGGCTAAGAAAAAGCTTGAAAGCATGCATAAGCTTATTGCTGGCGAAAAAGCGTATATACAACATAAAATGGATAAAAAAGAAATGCAAATGGCAACGGATCTCTTCAATCGAATTAATAAACGCTAATTAGCTTCTTTAGAACCTACCATACTACTTTGAATTAAATATAAATTTTACTTTATTACATTACCCCGCATTAATTGAACTATTTTAGCTCTAAAGCAATCTAAATTATTAGGTTGATATTGGTGCTAAACATGACGACAGACGGCGTTCCACAGACCCTTGATGAAGTTGAAGTGAGAGCTGAACATCTTGAGGCATTGTATTGGCAAACAAACGAGCAAAACTGGCACCCATCAGCGAATCCTACTCATCCTCATGTTTTAACTAAAACTATGTCTAAAGCTCAGGCGCAAGAAATTATTGATGGTCTTAATCCTAAATTAAATGCAAAACTTCACGAGTCTGTTGGTACCCCTGGAAAATATCGTGTTGCAATAGAATATAGTAATCTTGAAAAGGTGATAAATGCAAATGAACATCTTATTAAATTTGAGCTTAGCCTAAGGTCGGCATCAGCACAACGTGTGCATGGAAATGCCGATATTCCTTTTGCAAAAAAGGATTGGAAACAAATCGGAGCGGATGTTGATTTTGCAACAAAGCAGCCGCGATATATGGTTTCGTTAGGATCTTCTGATTCGCGAGAAAGATTGTTTATAGACAGAGAAAGTACAGAAATCAAAAAACTGTATGATGACATAAAGAATGAATGTGAAGGTAAAACAACAGAAGAAAAATTAAAAATTGTCAATAAAAAAATAGATGAGATCACTGCACCTAAAGGTTCTAACCGACAGGAAATTGAAAGAGGATTAGATGAAAGACTAGCGCAATATTTAGCTGATAGAGAAGCAGGAAAAATTCCAGGTAAACCACGCAATCGAGATGTTCCAATAGATGA
>JBFXKR010000098.1:0-6295 GCA_050173595.1 Candidatus Berkiella sp. | reverse complement strand
ATCGAGCGAAAGTATAGCTGTGTTGAATAACTAACACAGTTATTTGGCTATGTATTTTCTTTAAACAGTGGTAGTATGCCGACCTACTAACATTGTTTAAAGAGTGATTTATGTGGAATTTCATTAAAAACCCGACTGCCACTGGTCAAAATGCAACAACGCAAGATAGTGATCCCGATTTACAAAGAGCTTTAGAAGCATCTTTAGTGCAACAAGATGGTGCAGATGCACAAAATGTTTTGGGAAATGATGAAGAGGCATTATTCCAGTTAGCTTTAGCTGAATCTAAAAAAACGCATGATAAAGAGCAGCAGGATCATTCCACTTTTCAAGGCCTGATTCCTTTGCTCAATGCCTTTGAATTCACTTCAGAGCAAATTACTTTTTTAAAAGAAAACTATGCTCAATTTGATAAAGAATGTCCTGTTTCCAGCGATTGTCTTAAGAGAATCCATTTTGCTGATTTGGTTGAAGCCTTTGGAGAATTAAATGAATCAAGTCAAGATCTGCTTAAAGTCTTTGTAAGTATGGAATTTGAGCAGTTAAAGGATTCATTTGTTAATCAATTTAATTTCTTTTCAAATTTGCGAGGCAATGCAAAAGAAGCCTTAGAAGCGCTGTTAAAAAGGTATCAAAGCGAACAGCAAAATGAAGCCAAACAACCAGCCGCGATAGCTGCTCCTGTGACTGCACCAAAACAAGATGATGAAGAGGATGAATTAGCGAAGGCAATTGCACTTTCTAAGCAAATATCTGCAAAAGAGCCGGCTAACCCCCAAGCGCCAGCGCAAGTCAAATCTGTGAAGATTGGAGATGGTAGGTCCTCAAGAGAGAGCACACCAGTGCAGTCATTGCCCACTGGGGGAGCAAAATCTGAATCAGCTATCAGTACAAATGATGCTGCTGACTCAAGCCATATTGTTAAAATGAAAAGGATGCTTGCCTTGGTTTGCAAGGTCAAAGCAGAAGATATTCAAGGTTCAATCCAGCAGATTCAACAATTTAGTGCGACATTAGCTGATCAATTAGCCTTGCTAGATGCTTTTGAAAAGTCCAAGAGTGAGCGCACGCTTGTAGGTTTAACAGCCTTTATTGCGACTTATCAACCGTCTATAGCGCCACCCATTATATCTGCTAAAAATGAAGAGCGTGCTCAGCCAAAACCTAAGGCAAAACCTAAGGCAAAAGAGAAGGCCTCAGAAACTGATGGCAAAAAACGAGTTGCTAGAAAAAATAAATAATCCATCTACTCACCAGCCAAGGCCCACCTAGCAATGCGCCGACTATACACGCGATTTAATGCGCAAAAGAATATAGAATAGCGTGTCAATAATAAATTAGGTGGGCAACTTGGCTAAGTATGGAGCAAGCATGGATCCTGTGGTAACGAGTGAAACGAATGTTGGTGATATCATTGCTGAATGTGCACGTTGTCAGCAGCCTTTTATAGTCAAGTATTGGGATGAAGAATTAGATTGGTTTATAGAAATCAATTTAACCGACTATTGTAGAAGTTGCCTGGATGAGACAAATACAACATCTAATGCTAAATAGCATTCAATAGACCTTGATGAAATTTGTTTGCCTTTATTGTGCTATTGCTTTTGAGCGCAGCAGCAGGGGTCCCTCGGGGGGATGGGTGCTGCGAGCACAAAAGCAATAGCGCATCAATGCTTAGATTTTGTCTAAATTGTAATGAAAGGTATTTAGTAGTTGCAATCAATAGGTCGGGATGCCCCTAAAGCGGGTAACTTGTGATCAACCAATTGCGCCGCCAAGTTTTGCGCTCTTCTTAACTCATTATAAGTAAGCCAGTTACCAATCAACCTTCTCGCTTGTGTTGCTGATTCAAGTCCTGAGTCAGCAGCAAGATCTGCCCACGCGTAGGCTTTAATACCATTTTTTTCGACACCCTTACCATCTTGGTAAAGGGTTGATAAATTAAATTGCGCTAATGTGTTTCCCCTTTTAGCAGCAAATTCATAACATCTTGCTGCTAACATATAATTTTTGGGCACCCCAAGACCTTGATGATAAAACATACCTAAAGAGGCGTGTGCTTGTACGCTGCCGCCATTGCTTGCTTGTTGGTAGTATCTTGCGGCTTGTCTAAAATCTTGTGGGGCGCATTTACCCCGATGATACATTTTACCCAGCGTTAGGCTTGCCTCAACATCTCCTTTTTGCGCCGCTTTTTGCAGCCATTGATGAGCGATAGCACAATTACGTTGTTCATTGGTGCTTAATAATAATCTACCGTATAAAGATTGCGCTGGTGTAAAGTTTTGTAAAGCAGCTTGGTTAAGCCAATAAAATCCTTGTTTACTGTTATGGGCTAATCCCGTCGCTGAGGTATACATAGCACCCAGTTGGTATTGGGCACAAGGTGAGCCAAGTGCCGCTGCTTTTTTATACCACATAGCGGCTTGGGCATAATCTTGTTTGCCAAACTCGGTATAGTAAAAAATATCGCCAAGTTTGCCATAAGCGCTGACATTGCCATGCTCTGCTGCGCGCAAGTACCACTCAAAAGCTAAGTGATAATTTTGTTCAACACCTTCACCTTTTTCATAACTTTTTGCAACAATAAATTGACTTTCAGGCACACCTTGATTTGCTGCTTTTAAATGCCAATAAAATGCTTTGGTGAGATTACGTTGTGTGCCAATGCCATTGTAATACATATCGCCAAGTCGCCATTGTGCAAGTGAATTGCCTTTTCTTGCAGCTTGCTGATACCAATAAAAACTTTGTTCATCATCAGCATCACTTTCACGATAAACCTCATAACTTTGTGCCAAAGCATACATGGCATCACGATTTCCCAGATTTGCGGATGATTTTAAAATGAGACGACCTTCATGTTGATCCAGCGGTAATATGAGTGTTCCTAATTGAAATTCTCGCAAGGGTTGGGAGAGTTCATTTTCCGCAGTAATACAGGCTTCATAGCGTTTATCTTTTTGATGCGGTAAAAAGAAACGACTACACAACGGTGATTCAGTGATGACTGGCACAAGGCCTTCCTGAATTGTTTCTTCAACAACAACAGGATAAGGACTTACTTGCGTAAATGCGCATGTATGAAAACAAAGTAGAAATAGAGAGATAGCTGCTTTTTTGCGCAGTAAAATGGTGGCTATCATCCCTGATCTCATGACGATTTTCCTAAATTGCTAACAATCGGATAGATATATTTAATAAATAGTCTGATATGCCGATCTTTGCTATTGTAGGATTACATTTACAAAATTATACCATTATCAATAGCAACTCATGACGGTGTGACTATGAATAAGCCTGAAAATCTTTATAGTATTTTAAACTTGAGCATTGTTTTCGTGACGATTGGCTCATTAAGTTGCTCACCAATTTATGCGCAAGCTCAAGTTTCACCTAATGTTGCTAAAGAAACCATCGTTAATCAGCCCCAAGCAGCACCTCAAGCAGCACCTCAAGCTAATAGTGCAACGACAAACCCTGCTCAAAGTGCAACACAATCTGGCGCACAAAATATCCAAAATCAGGGAGCTGTGCCAACACAACAACCAGCTTTACAAAGTAATGCCCCAACAACGAGTCCAACACAAAGTGCAACCCAGGGTGCACAAAATACGCAACAACAAAATAGTGTTCCAGGAGCATCCCAAGGCGCGCAAAATATACAGAATCAAGGTGCTGCGCCAGCACAACAGCCAGGACAAGCAAATCAAGCTGCTGATATGGCTGCTCATCCAGCGGTTTCACAAGAAGAGATCAATCAAAAGCTCTTTGAAGATACCAAGGCTCAAGCTGATCAAGGTGATGATAAAGCGCAACTTGCTGTAGGTATTATGTATATGAAAGGCGAGCTGGTAGAAAAAAGTCCAAGTACAGCTGTTGAATGGTTTAGAAAAGCTGCAGACAAAGGTAATGTTCAAGCGCAGTATAATTTGGGGTTATGTTATGCTAAAGGTATTGGCGTGTCTAAGAACGTGCGAAGTGCCATTTCTTGGTTTGAAAAAGCAGCAAATGCTAACGATGCCGCCTCACAATATAACCTTGGTTTGATTTACACTGAAGGTGGTGGTGGCGTCGATAAAAACTATAAGTTGGCGAATAGATGGTTTGAAAAGGCAATTGAACATAATTATGCACCCGCTAAATATGCGTTAGGTTTAAATTACAGCAAAGGCCAAGGTGTGCCACAAAATGATGATAAGGCATTAGACTATTTCGATGAGGCGGCAAGAGATGGTTATGATCCTGCTTATTATGTGTTAGGGATCATTTATCAAAATGGCATGGGCGTTCCTAAAAACCAAGCCAAGGCCATCGAATATTATTCAAAAGCAGCCATGATTGGTAATGTTGATGCTGGTTTAGTACTTGGACAAATCTATCAAACAGGTGATGGGGTTGCTAAAAACCCTCAAGAAGCGGCCAAATGGATTATGCAAGCGGCTAAAACGGGCGATGAAAGCGGCCTGATTGCTTTAGCAAAAATATACCGCACGGGCGAAGGTGTTGCCCTTGATTATGAAAAATCAAATGAAATCTTAAACAAAGCGGCAACAGCGGGCTCTGCCAAAGCAATGTATGAGCTTGGCATTGCTGCAGAAAATGGCTTAGGACAAGAGGTTGATAAATTAAAAGCATTAGAATGGTTTGAAAAGGCAGCTCAAAAAGATGATGCTGCCGCTGACTATAAATTATTTCAATATTATACAAATGGTTTTGGTACTGTTAAACAACAAGTTTCTGCTAGTGACTATTTAAAGAAAGCGGTGGAAGCAGAAGATCCTGGTGCATTGGTGTTTGTTGGTATATCCATTTCTAAAGGTGAAAATGGCTATCAAGTTGATCTGAAAAGAGCCTGTGAGTATTTTCAAAAAGCAGCACAGCTAAAATCAAAAGAAGCTTATTATAATTATGGCACGTGCTTTCGAGATGGTGGTTTGGGCGAGCAAAGTTATGCAAAAGCGAAGGAATGGTTTATTAAAGCTGCAAATTTAGGTGATGGTGCTGCCCAAAATGAATTGGGAAAAATGTATTCACAAGGTATGGGCGTTGATGCGGATGCAAAGGAAGCGATTAAATATTTTGAAGCTGCTGCTAAACAAGGTTACAAAGATTCCCAATACGCTTTAGGTATGGCCTATTTAAAAGGCGATATTGTGTCTAAAGATGAGGTTGAAGCATTTAAGTTATTTGAGCAAGCTGCAGCTCAAGATCAAGCCAGTGCGCAATATGAGCTAGGGCTTAGTTATCTTAAAGGTCGTGGTGTTAAAAAGGATTATGCCAAAGCAGCGCAAAGTTTTGAACAGGCTGCGATGAAGGGTGATAAAAATGCGCAATACGAATTAGGATTGCTTTATCGAGATGGCAATGGCGTGATTAAAGATAATGCTAAATCCTATGCTTGGTTGAAGATGGCTTCCACCGGTGGCAGTGCAGATTTCAACAAAGCACGTGATGAGCAGCTCAACAAACTAAGCCCGGAAGAGTTGGCTGAGTCACAAAAGCTAATCGATGAGCTCACAAAAAATCAATTACGAGAGGGTGTAAAAAGTACAGAAAGAAAATAGTATAGTGGGCGATATTAGCGATATTCCCCATTGGGGATCTGTACACAGAGGATAGAGCATGGCATCTAAAGTAGAAGAAATAACTATAGAATATGTTGATGAAGGCGTTGTGACGGTTAAAGAGCTAGATAAAGTAATTTTATCCAAAGGGGCTTGGACCACCATTATCTTTAAATATCAGGATTGGGATAAAAGAAAAGAAGCTTATGGACCTGTTAAATACAGTATTAGGCGTTATCAAAAGAAAAATAATGAGTATCGCCCTAAATCGAAATTCAACATTTCAAGCAATGAACAAGCGCTGAAAATAATCGATTCATTAAACGCTTGGATAGGATCTGAATAAGTTCATTTGGGCCGGCAAAGCCGGCCAATCTTGATTAGCCTACAATGGCATGATAGAGGCTGGATAATGAGCTGGTGCTATATTGATAAGCGGCACATATACCTTTATCAAAATATTCATCTTCATCAATATTGTCACAACCGTTTGCGACACGTTTTCCTATCCAGTTTGTTAACTCTATAACCCCCATAATGCTATGAGCCAAGAAAAAGCACGTCATCACAATGCCTGTACTTGCGACGTGACCACCACTAACAGACAGTACTTCATCATCATTTAACATTCTTAGCGTAGATTTCATTATTTTAGCCCTATAACTACAGTAGAGATTTTGAGAGCAAATGATACTCATTTTCAACTACAGAGTAAATATGTCATTACT
>JBFXKR010000097.1:0-6332 GCA_050173595.1 Candidatus Berkiella sp. | reverse complement strand
AATGTATTGATAGCCGATTCACCTTATGACTTTGTTGATCCTTATATTTATTTAGGTGATAGTGAAAATCCCTTTGAATTTTATTTTGGAAATACACAATATACAACACATTTTGAAGATGCATGCGGTGTTTGTTGGTCTTTAGTTTATGCAAGTGAAAGCCCAGGTTTTAATGCTGCCCAAAGCTTAGGTGACTATCAACCTTATCACCTAGTGCCAATCTGCGCCTCACCGATAGAATTTGATACCATCTGTAGTTATAACTTTAATGAGGAATATGATTACGGCGAATTAACTTATTACGCACAAGACGGTTACTATAATTATGAAAGTGTCTTTTATAATGAAGATGTACCTAATGATTATTATAGGATTGATGTTGATGTCACTGCGGGGTTTGTTGAATTAAACGGTAATTCATTACTCGCGTTCAATTTTAATTTATACGTAGAAAGCGAATATGCAGGTAATTCAGGTTATGGCTATAACAATGTTACCTTATTAGTTGATGTGCCAGATAGCATGGGCTATGACTCTAATTACATTAATCAATTTATTTTATGTAATGAAGCATATTTTGAAGACTTTTTCTCCTATGTTGTGAAACACTCAGGAGATATATTTGAACACGTGAGTCAACAAAATGAGTTAACAGTTGATGATGCTATTGATTTAGCAACATACATGCTCAGGACATATGCTATCAGTGCAGATTTTCCAAGCGCTTTTCCAAAAGTGGCTGGTGTTCTTGAAGATAATTTTAACAATGTATATGGCCTATCTTTTAACGGCTCTGAAATTACAACAACGGCATTTAATCAAGCACCCTTTAGCTTTGAGAATATATATTTAACTAATTTGCAACTTACAAGCCCTGAAGATGCTAATATTGTAAAAGCAGACCTACAAATTTGCTATTGTGATGAAGGTATATTTCAACGCTTTGATGCCTATCAACAAGCCAATGGCTGTGAAAGTGATTATGGCGATCCAAGAGCCTATATTGATCAATATGTTGATGCTCATTTTGTTGAGCAAGGATGCAATCGATATATAGAAATAAATTATGCTGTGCCCACTTATAATGAAGCTTGTAATGGCTACGTTGAAGGCACCACCGAAACTATTAGAATTTGTGTTGATAGTGATATTACTATTGATCAAATATGCATTAACTCGCAAGCGTTATTTGAAAATTATTATGACTACGGTTATGTGTATTTTGATGGCCTTTTAAACAATTATAATCCGGTTGTTTTCTTTGAGAACGAAGCGGGTGATTGTTACAGTATTCAAAATACAGATTATGACTTTAATCAACAACTGGACGGTGAAGGAGAACAAAGCTATTTAATCTGCAACTATGAACTTGCTCCTTGTGAATGCAACAATGAAATTAGCGTTTATGGCATTAATGATAATCAAAATGTTTATGCTAATGGATATGGTAGTATTCAAATTTATGCAAACTATGATGAATCCTATCAAACCTATTATATCAATTTTAATTATATCCATGATAGTTCTGGCTCATATATTGCCATAGAATATTCTGTTGATTATGCTGATGATAATTTATATACACAAGGCATGATTCCAATTAAAGATGCTAATCTTGATTGTTGTTGTGTTATTGAGAGTTTAGTGGTTGATGAGAATAGATTATATGATTTGATTTTGAACTACATTGTTTCTCATGATGAGCAACCCGCAACCCTTGATGATTTTTTGTCAATGATATCCTATGGTTCAAGTTTCTATGATTGTAACGGAAATTGTTATGAGTATTACACGAATGACCAATCAGTTGCTACTTGTGATACAGAAGAATGCTGTAAGCATGATATATCAGTCATTTATGAACCAGATGAAAATCAAATTCCAACTTTTCAAATCCAAGGAGTGGCGGCTGATGAAAGCTGCTTTGATCAATTTTTTAACTTTGAATACATTAATTGTAATGGATTAAACTATATCGACTTCACCTGGTATTATAATGATTATGTCGCGAATGATTGCTTTACATTTCCAATAGAATCCAATCATTTACTAATTTCAATTCCAGATGAGTTGAACATATCTTGTGAATGCCCGATTACATCATTGATAATCCCAACAAATGGCGAAACTGATTATAGCCAATTATTTCAAAATTGCTGCAATTTATCAGACAGTGTATATTATGATACCGGATATAATTTAATTGATGCTTTAGCATGCGATTTGGCGGTCTTTCAATCTGAGTGTGGTGAAAACTTTGTGTTGATTAGAGATCAATATTCAAATTATGAGCTCGCAGCTATTGGTGAAAACTATATCCGAACCACGACGCTAACAGATGAGAATAGCTTTGGAACGAGTTACTCATTTTCTACTTTCACAGATGATTTAGATTATGCATTAAATAATGGTGATGGATTATCATTAAGAGAATGTATTATTTTGAATAATTTGTATGATGAAGATGTTGATACTATCTTATTACAATCAGGTACATATTATATCGATATTGAGGGACAAGATGAAAATCAAGGTCTGACGGGTGATTTTGATGTACTTGAGGATGTCACCATTGTAGGTGCTTGTTATACTGTCATTGATGCGCAACAAAAGGATCGCGTATTTGATGTGATTAATGCTAATTTAACTTTAGTAAATCTAAGTGCTCAAAACGGACTGATACCCCTTAGCGAAGGTTCATTAAGTGGTATTGTTAATGTTTTATTAGATAACGATGAGGATACAGCTAGTTTAACACTGAATAACGCTAGTCTATATAATGGTGCTGCATTTCAAGGAGCTGGGGTTGGTATACGAAATTTTTCTGAAACCAGTACGGCTTATCTAACATTATTAAATGATAGTCAAATTTCTTATAATACAACCTTGGAATATGATGAAAATTCATATTCAGATGGTGGTGGCATTTATGCCGAGAATGCATTTATTAGTATTCAAGACAATAGCAAAGTATATAATAACTACGCATATAATGGTGGTGGGATCAAAGTTTTTAATAGTACAGTGGAAATATCTGACTATGCTACAGTTATAAATAATTATGCTACTTATAATGGTGGTGGTATTGATGCAGTAAATAGCGTTACTAATTTATATGATAATAGCAGCATTTTATATAATCAGGCATATAACAATGGCGGTGGCGTAAATAGTGATGCAGCAGAAATTAACCAATTAGATAATAGTATGATTAGTAATAACTATGCGTATTATTATGGTGGCGGCGCTTATTTGATAGACTCAGCACTTAATTTATACAATTCAAGTCAAGTATCAGACAATCTCGCTGATTTTGAATCTGGCGGTGGTGTCTATGGCGGTTATTCATATATTACATTATATGACGATAGTTCTATTAATAATAACTCAGCTGCTGATAATGCTACTGGGGGTGGGATCTATGCTTATGGATCTTACATATATTTATATCATGAAAGTAATATAGATAGTAACACTGCAGGATATGGCGCAGGTTTAGGTATAGATGTCTCAGAATTATATTTATACAACAATAGCCAAATTATAGGCAATATAGCAGCAATTAATGGGGGCGGTGTTGTTGCGTATAACAATACTTATATTTCGCTAAATCATGATAGTCAAATTGCCAGCAATGAAGCACAAAATGATGGTGGTGGTGTTTGGAATAATTCTAATAATATTTTGATTGATTTAAATAATCAAAGCCAAATTGTGAGTAACTTAGCAGATAATAATGGTGGTGGTATATTTGCGGACAATAGTACGATTAATCTTAATGGAACTTCGACAATCACAATGAATACTGCTGGGGGAACAGGTGGGGGTATTTATGATAATGGAGCAGCAAGTACTATTACTGGTGGCGCAGCTGTTACACTTAATACACCAGATGATATTGCTACACCCCTTGTATTAGATCTAAATCATGATGGCAAAGTCTCGCTTATTTCTGCTGATGATTCACAAGTTTCATGGGATGTTTACAACAATGGTGTGCAGCATAAAACAGGTTGGGTTGGCCCAGAAGATGGTATTTTAGTTTATGATAAAGATGGAGATAAAGCTGTTACAGACATCTCTGAATTTATGCTCTCAATGTACCACGATGATGCTAAAACAGATTTGGATGGTTTACGATTAGCATTTGACTCTAACCATGACATGGTTTTTGATAATCAAGATACTCATTTTAATGATTTCGGTGTATGGCAAGACTTGAACAGCGATGGTAAAACTGATGATGGTGAATATAAATCGTTGATTGATTGGGGCATATTGTCTATATCGCTTGCGTCGGACAACAACTCAAGCATCCAAGACGGAAATATCATTTTTGGCTCTACGACATATAAAACTGTAGATGGCGCTGAATATCGTGCTGGCGACGTAGGGCTGGGTATTGGTGATGCATTAGATATTAAAGATGTAATCAAACCACAAGATAGTATTAACAACTTAAGCAGCCCTGCAAGCTCTATACCTGCTCAAAGTACATGCACCACTGATCTTGTTGTCAATGAACAAGTTTGCTTGCCACCAGTGCCTGTTCAAATACAAATTGAAGAGCAGCCAGTGGTTAACACTTTAGCAGCTTGATGTCCGTCCCTTTAACTCTATTGGGAATAAATCCTTAGAGTGCTGTTATTGCTTGATTAAATGGCATTTTGGATTCCTTTTCAAATTGTTCTAAATCAGCAATTCTGGCTTGATCGCTCGGATAGCTAGATAAACAACTGTTAAAGTATCCTTTGGCTTGATCAAAATAAGAGATTTCACAGGCATTTGAATTATTTTCTAAATTCAGTTTTTCTTGATGCTTTTGCATTTTTCTCAAAAATGAGATTAGATTTTTGGTGCCAACACATTGAGCTGAAAATAGATCTGCATTCGTTTCATTTGATTTATCAAATAGAGCTATTGTTACGCGAACAGCGCTAATGAGCGCTAAACCTGCTAATCTTAAGCTATATAAGCCTAGTGTAATTGATGTCATATATATACACTGAGTAAACAGTCTCTTAAAACTGTCGTTTGCCTGATGATGCCCTAACTCATGAGCAAGCAGCGCTTCAATTTCAGCTGTGTTTAATTTAACTTCATGCTTAAAAATGCTTGAGAACACAGTGATGTGATTTTTGTCTATGATGCTTTGTGTTGCCATGAGATTGGGTGATATTCGTCGTTTTACATTTTTTAGTAATTGCGCCTTTGTGGGATTTTTTTTGAGTGCGCTTGGAATGTGTTTAGCAACGCCTTTTTTAAAGTCCTCAAAATTTTCATCATTCACTTTGTCTAGTAAACTAAGGTATGTTACCTTGGGTGGATTGATGTTAAGTTTTTGACATAAATTCTTTAAAAGTTTATCAAGCTGAGCTTCCTTTGGATTGCTTAAATTAAGCGATCTTGAAGTTGAAAATGTATTGATAAATTTAGAAAGTTCATTTGAAGGTCTTATTATTGCCATCATGAATTGTAACAAATAAAGCGATACAAAGAATGTTAAGTTGGCAGTATGAAAGTACGCTAATAATGGTATCCCCGTCGTAAAAATTGTCACTAATAAAATAATGATACTTCCTTTTTTATTTGTGATGAATATTTCTTGTAACCTACCATCTCTTTGGTAACTTTTTCTCTGTTTACTTAAATTTGCAATTTCATTTAACCTGTTATTATCCAGATGAAATAAGATTATAGGTAAGGCAGGAAGCAAGAATAAGGCGGCTATATACCCTATATAAGTGATGGTTAGACCAGATAAGGTTGCAGTGGCAATGGTAAGAACTGGTATTGCTGCAAATAGTAAATTGTTCTTCAGTTTTTCTTTTGAATAGAGCGAGAACATATGGCAACCTAACTTCTGTAAAAAGAAAGTTATATTACCAAATATAAGTTTATAGTCAAGGAAAAACTATAATATTCGCAAGGTATACAACTAACACTTGTGTTGTTAGTAGGTAATATTTATCCGAGTTTTACCTACTTTCACAAAATGTTGATTTAACCATTGGGCCTCTTTGGTTGGTATGCGCACACAGCCATGAGTTGCATTAAAATCAGGCACATTCCCACCATGTAAGGCATAACCACCTTGAAAGTGCATGCAATAGGGCATGGGTGCACCACCATTTGGTAAAGGAAAGCGATTTGATTTGCAAGCAGAGCCCTGTTTTCTGTAAATAGTATAAGTACCAGTCACTGTGTTACATGATTTGCCAATATCAGCACAAAAACTTTGTCCGCCAGAGGCACTGCCCCATTTAACCAAATTACCTTTGTCGTCGTAGGCGCCCCAAGCTAATTTTCCTAAATCGACTTTAATCATATTT
>JBFXKR010000096.1:0-6427 GCA_050173595.1 Candidatus Berkiella sp. | reverse complement strand
ACAGCAGATTATTTAATTACGGGTGTGTGGTCTTCGCTTGCGCATCAAGAAGCGAAGAAGTATTGCGCTGCACATTGCGTTGCAACGGGTGAAAATAATCAATTTACGCAAATTCCATTAAAAGAAGAATGGTCTTTTACAATCGATAGCCCTTATTTGCATTACACGGACAATGAAACTATCCAAGGATTAGAATTTCACACACCGCCCAAATGTGAAGGAAAATGGCTGATTAGTGATATGACTTCAAATATCTTGTGTAAGCCGATTCAATTTGATTCATATGGTGCAATCTATGCCAGTGCACAAAAAAATTTGGGAATTGCAGGGATTACAGTTGTCATCGTCAGAAAAGAATTGATTGGTAAGGCGCATCCTTTTACGCCCTCAACATTAGATTATCAATGCTACCTTGATACGGATTCTATGTATAACACACCTCCTGTATTTTGTTGGTATGTGTTAGGTCTTGTATTAAAGTGGACTAAATCCCAAGGCACCATTGAAGATATTTCTCGACTTTGTGATCTTAAATCAAGATTGCTCTATGAAATTATCGATGGAAGCGATTTTTACAGTTCCCCTGTTTTTAAAGAGCATCGCTCTAGAGTCAATATTCCTTTTAAATTGCCCTCAGCGCAATTAGAGTCCTTGTTTATAAACCAAGCCAATGAACACGGTATCAAACAAATCAAAGGTCACAAAATAGTCGGTGGTTGTCGCGCAAGTCTTTACAATGCGATGCCGCTTGAAGGCGTAAAAGCATTAAGTGATTTTATGAAGCATTTTGAAAAGACTCATGGCTAAGTGACAATGGATTTAGTTGTTAAATCAAGCTCACCAATTCAAGGCCACATTCAAGTGCCTGGTGATAAGTCTATTTCACATCGCGCGCTCATCATTGGTTCAATAAGCATAGGTGAAACAATAGTTGATGGCTTATTAGAGGGGCTTGATTGCTTGGCAACGCTAAATGCCATGAGAACGCTGGGTGTTTTGATTGAAAAAATAGGCTTTCAAAAGTATCGCATTCAAGGTGATGGGATGAATATTTTGCATTCACCCTCAAAGCCAATTGATTGTAATAATTCAGGCACAGCAATGCGATTATTGGCCGGGTTATTAGCCCCGCAGCCCTTTGATAGTATATTGCAAGGGGATGCTTCTTTAAGCAAACGTCCAATGGAACGAATTATTCAACCGCTTTCACTGATGGGCGCTCACATTCAAGGTGTGAATAAAGATAATAAAATTTGTGCACCTTTATCTATTCATGGTAAATCCTTACAAGGCATTGATTATACTTTGCCAGTACAAAGTGCACAGATTAAATCTTGTATTTTATTAGCAGGACTTTATGCTAAAGGGAAAACGATTATCCGTGAAAAAGGTGAGAGTCGTGATCATACTGAGCGATTATTAAAATCTTTTGGCTGTGATATTCGTGTTGAGGACAATCAGATCACACTGCATCCTGGTAATCCTTTAAAAGGACAAACCCTGCATATTCCCGGTGATATTTCATCGGCTGCTTTTTTTATTGGCGCTGCCAGCATGCAAGTTGGTGCTCACCTTGTTGTTCAAAATGTCGGTGTGAATCCTAAAAGAATAGGATTGCTTCACATTTTGCATGAAATGGGAGCAGATATTTCTTTGCAAAATCAGCGCGAACAAAACGATGAATTAGTTGCAGATCTTGTTATAAATGGTGCTCAGTTACAAGGAATCGATGTCCCAACAAAATGGGTAGTATCGGCAATGGATGAGTTTCCCATTTTGTTTATTGTTGCAGCATGCGCTAAAGGAGAAACGCGGATCAGCGGCATTAGCGAGCTGCGAGTTAAAGAATCAGACAGATTATCAGTGATGTGCAAAGGCCTTAAAGCTCTGGGCATTTATGTCAAAGAACTTGAAGATGGTGTCATCATACAGGGTGGACATCTTACTGGTGGCAAGGTAAATAGTGAAGGCGATCATCGCATTGCAATGGCGTTTGCGATGGCAGCATTTGCAACTCATGAAGAAATTCACATTCAAGATTGTGAGAATATTAATACCTCATTTCCTTCATTTTGTGACTTGGCTTTAGAAGTTGGCCTACAGATAAAGAAAATATAGGAATAGTAGTCATGAAAAATAAACTACCGGTTATTACCGTAGATGGTCCAAGTGGTTCAGGAAAAGGGACACTCAGCCGTAATATTGCAAATGCACTAGGGTGGCATTTTTTAGATAGTGGTTCGCTTTATCGATTATTAGCCTTGGCAGCAATGAAACAAAATATTCCATTGGACAATCACCAACAACTGGTGACACAGGCATCTTTACTTGATGTGGTGTTTGCTAATAATGAAAAAGTCCTACTAGACAATCAGGATGTAACAACAGACATTCGAACCGAATCATGCGCTCAGGCAGCATCTAAAGTGGCTGCTATCGCACAGGTGAGAACTGCTCTTTTAGAAAGGCAGCGAGCTTTTTTGAAGCCGCCAGGTTTAGTAGCAGATGGCCGTGACATGGGTACCATCGTCTTTCCTTTGGCAGATTTAAAGATATTTTTAGATGCTTCTGCGCAAATAAGGGCAAAACGGCGCCAAGAGCAGTTGAAAGATCAAGGGGTAGATGTTAGCCTTGATGACCTTTTGGCCGAGATTTCTGCCAGAGATCTGCGTGATAGGCAACGTGAAGTGGCGCCTTTGGTGCCAGCTGGTGATGCCATTGTGCTAGATTCAACTGCGATGTCCATCGATGATGTATTTGATGCGGTTATGGCGGAAGTTAAATCAAGAGCATTAAATCAGCCAAATTGATTTAAATAGGGGCTGTATTATCGCAAAGATAAAACAGCATGTTTCAACTAGACGAACTTGGTGTTTAGTTTAATAACTTATATTAAACATCAAAGGATAAATAACACATGAATGCAATTCCTCCCACAACTGAAAGCTTTGCCCAGTTATTCGAAGAAAATGTTTCCAAAATGGAAATGGTTCCAGGCGCAATATTTGATGGCGTCGTACTCGCTATCAATAATGAAACTGGTATTGTCACGATTGATACCCCTTTTAAATCAGAAGGGTATATCCGTGTTGAAGAATTTTTTGATAAAGATGGTGAACTTGAAATTAAAATTGGCGACAGCATCCCTGTTGCGTTAGAAGCCATTGAAGATGGTTATGGTGAAACGAGACTTTCCAGACAAAAAGCGAAAAGACAAGAAGCTTGGAAAGTATTGGATAAAGCTTATCAAGAAAGTAAAGTGGTTAAAGGGATTATCTATGGCAAAGTCAAAGGTGGCTTTACCGTCGACATTAATACCATTCGTGCATTCTTACCCGGTTCATTAGTAGACGTACGACCAGTACGCGATATGAGCTCTTTAGAAGGCAAAGAGTTAGAATTTAAGGTTATTAAATTAGATCAAAAGAGAAACAACGTGGTTGTTTCACGTCGTTCTGTCGTTGAATCAGAAAATACACAAGAACGAGATGCATTACTTGAAGGCTTACAAGAAGGTCAGTTAATCACCGGTGTGGTCAAAAACCTCACTGATTATGGTGCCTTCGTTGATTTGGGCGGAATCGATGGTTTATTACATATCACTGATATCGCTTGGAAACGTGTTAAACACCCAAGTGAAGTGTTGACTGTCGGTCAAGAGTTACAAGTTAAGGTATTACGTTTCGACAGAGAACGTATGCGCGTTTCTTTAGGCTTAAAGCAATTAGGCGAAGATCCATGGGTAGGTGTCGCACGTCGTTACCCAGAAGGTACCCGCGTTGTAGGACGCGTTACCAATATTGCTGATTATGGTTGCTTTGTTGAACTTGAAGCAGGCATTGAAGGTTTAGTCCATGTTTCCGAAATGGATTGGACAAATCGTAACGTTCATCCTTCTAAGATTGTTTCACCAGGCGAAGAAGTTGAAGTGATGGTCTTGGATATTGATGAAGAACGTCGTCGTATTTCCTTAGGATTAAAGCAATGCAAAGCATCACCTTGGGATGCCTTTGCCGCAACACATAACAAAGGCGATAAAATCGTTGGTAAGATTAAATCTATTACTGACTTTGGGATCTTTATCGGACTTGATGGCGGCATAGATGGCTTAGTGCATTTATCCGATATTTCTTGGAACACACCAGGCGAAGAAGCCGTGTTAAGTTACAAGAAAGGCGATGAAGTAGAAGCGGTTGTACTTTCAGTTGATCCTGAGCGTGAACGCATTTCATTGGGCGTTAAGCAACTACTTGCTGATCCTTACTCAAACTACTTAGCAGAACATGCTAAGGGAACGATTGTAGTAGGTAAGGTTGCTGAAGTAGATGCCAAAGGTGCAAAAATTGATTTAGCTGAAGGTGTTGAAGGCTATTTACGATCTTCAGAATTAGCGAGAGACAGAGTCGAAGACGCTCGTTCTGTGCTAAATGTAGGCGATGAAGTAGAAGCTAAGTTTGTAGGGGTTGATCGTAAAAACCGCACTATCTTGTTGTCAATCAAAGCAAAAGATTCGCAAGAAGAAGCAGATGCTTTACGCGATTACTCAAAATCAGGTAGTGATAACGCTACTACCTTGGGTGACTTGCTTAAAGAGCATATGCGTGGTGATAAAGACGAAGAATAAGCTTTCGTTTTTATGTAGAATGAAAACGGTGTCCACAGTGTGTACACCGTTTTTTTTTGCGTATAATTTAAACGTCTAATATGGGGTGGATATGCGGACAATTGGAATATTGTTAATTATCCTACTAATAATTGTAGGGATAGCGTTTACGGCGTTAAATGCACAAGCTGTTGAGGTTAATTATTTGCTGGGTAGCAAGCAATTTCCTTTAGCTGCCATGTTGCTATTGTGTCTTGCAATTGGGGTGTTAGCGACAGGCTTTATTTTGGGATTTAGTTTGCTTAAATTAAAAGCAAAGAACAAATGGCTTGAATCCCGATTAAAGAAAACCCAAGAGCAACTGGCTCATAGCTAATAAAGTGTGAAGCACAATGTCATCATTTGATTTATTGCAATTAATTTGCTTGCTCTTGCCGGTTGCCGCCCTTTCAGGGTGGTATCTTGGTAAGCGCTCAGGGCGCCAAAGCAATGGCAATAAGCACGATGGTCTTAGCTCAGATTACTACATGGGGCTAAACTTTCTTTTAAACGAGCAAACTGACAAAGCGGTGGATGCGTTTATCAGAATGTTGGATGTTTCACCTGACTCTGTGGATACCACACTCGCTTTAGGTAACTTTTTCAGGCGTCGTGGTGAAGTAGATAGAGCGATTCGGATTCATCAAACGTTATTATCAAAACCACTCACGCCAAAACAACGAAATCATTCTTTACTTGAGTTAGCGCAAGATTATATGCGTGCAGGCATGTACGATAGAGCAGAATCTTTGCTGTTAGAGGTAACCAACACCGTTGGGAATCAACTTGAGCTTAGTTTACGAAATTTGATTGATATTTATGAGCGTGAAAAGGAATGGGAAAAAGCAATTCATGTTGCTTTGAGATTAGAAGAAGTTACTAAGACATCCATGGCAAACGAAATTGCGCAATATTATTGTGAATTCGCTGAGCATGCATGGTCAAAAGGTAAAATAAAAGCAGCATTTAAGTGTTTAAAACAAGGGTTACAACATAATCGAAATTGCGCCAGAGTAAGTATGTGCGAAGGTAATTTCGAAAAAAAACTTGGAAACTATCAAAATGCAATTAATGCTTATAAGCGCTTGGAGTTCCAAGATGTAGCCTTTTTACCCGAAGCATTGCCTTCTATCATTGAGTGCTATGAACAGCTTAATGAGCATCAAGCCTTAGAAGAATACTTAGATTATCTATTGCGACACTGCCCATCTATTAGCATCGTATTAGCACATGCCGATAGGGTAAATGAAAAATTAGGCAAAGAAAGAGCAGCTTATTTTCTTGCCAATTATATGCATCGTCATCCTTCCATACGAGGTTTAAAATATTTGATTGAGTTTCATCTTTCTCGTGTTGTTGGAGAAGTGCGCAATGAATTGCTCATGTTAAAATCTTTGGTGGAAAAGCTAGTTGAAAAGAAACCAGTTTATCGCTGTGGCCAATGTGGTTTTGCAACAAGGCTACTTCATTGGCAGTGCCCAAGCTGCCGCTTGTGGGCCTGTGTTAAGCCAATCCAAGGCATAGAAGGTGAGTAAAGGGTCGAATATTGAGTGTATTTAGACCTGTGGTAGCTTTCATCCGACCACTAAATTGAGCCTCCAAACGGCATTTAATATAATAAGACTAAATTCGGGGGAATGATAATGTCATCACTAAATTCAAAAGTAATTGTTGCGTTGGACTTTGAAGATAAAGTGCAAGTACACAATTTAATTTCGCAATTAGATCCCCAACACTGCCGCTTAAAAGTCGGCATCACATTATTCACTAATTTAGGCCCACAAT
>JBFXKR010000095.1:0-6487 GCA_050173595.1 Candidatus Berkiella sp. | reverse complement strand
CACTAAACATCTTTGAATTCTTATTATATCACGACCGTAAAGCAAAAGATCTAAACATTGAACCAAAATACCTGAACCCTCTTCAATCGGGTGTTTTGTTCTATTCCACTATGAAATAATCAATTAACTGCATGCTTCTGGCATTTCTTTACGTCGTCACTTCATAAAAAAAGACCCATCTTGCTTTTAAAAGGTTCCATACCTGTTAAATAGCTATTTAGAGCGTGATTTATATTCAATTTCAAACATGAAAAATTGATAGCAACTTTGTTTTGCATCCTTTTAATTGCGCATCGTGATATTATCTATGACCTACCCCAAACTGGTGTCAAGCGTGTGTAAATTCTCATAAAAATAAAATGTTTTGCTGAAACTATTTTCAACAAGCCACTGTCCATCCATATATCCACTAAAAAATCAGCTTGTTTGGAGGATCATATGTATAAATCATTTATTACCATCTTTATGTTTGCCGCTATGTCATTTTTGTTTTCTACATCTGCTTTTGCAACAAGAGTTATTAGAGTTGATTTAGGCAGCCAAACATTTAAAGCCTATGACGATGATGGCCGCTTAGTGCGTACAGGACATGTCTCAGGTGGCAAAAATTATTGCCCTGATATCGGTAGAGGTTGCAAAACAGTGACTGGCACCTTCACCATTTATACAAAAAAGGGCGCTGGGTGTAAATCATCACGTTTCCCTGTTGGTAAAGGGGGTGCACCTATGCCATATTGCATGTTCTTTAAAGGGGGTTATGCATTACATGGCTCGTACCATGTGCCCAATTATAACGCAAGCCATGGCTGCGTCAGAATGTCGCCTGCTGATGCTAAATGGTTAAATTTGAACTTTGTCAGGGTTGGCAGCACCCGCGTTAAAGTATCCTATTAAATAGTTTTTAAGTAAAAAGAAGCACCCTTTTGGGTGCTTTTGACTTATTTTTCTTTTAACTTTCTTTTAATTATCTGTATCATTCTCTGAAACAACAGTTTCTTGTGGTTCAAGTTTGTCATAAGTGACATTCACTCGCGTACTGCCAACTTTAACAAAATTTTCATTTAACCATTGGGCATCATCTCGAGACATGCGAATGCAGCCATGGCTTGCATTGTAATTAGGAACGGCATTAGAGCCATGCATCGCAAACCCTTGATGGAAAAACATGCAATAAGGCATAGGTGCACCCCCTTTACCAACAGGGAAAATTTTGGATTTACAACCTCCCCCTCTTTTTTCATAAACTTTAAAAGTGCCGGTCACGGTTTTACATTTTTTGTTAATGTCGGCGCAATAACTTTTACCACCAGAGACATGACCTGAATTAACGAGCTGTCCATTCTCATCATAAGCGCCCCAAGTGCCATGCGCCAAATTAACATTCACAATATTTTTGCTATCGATTTTGTCCGGTGGCGCTTCATAAGCATATTTGGGCTCGGTATTTTTAACACTGCGCTTTTTATGAACATGTTTTCTGTATTGTTGTCGTTCATAACGATAACCTGGCTCTCTAAAATAGACTTTATGACACACTCTAGAATAATGATTACAATGCCATTTATAATAGACTCTCCCATATCCTCTATCATCATAAGCATGTGCACACAGCATAAAGGTACAGGCTATGATTCCCACCAGCGAAACGATATATTTTTTCATTTTAACCCCCACAAAATATCTGGCTGTGGGTGAGACAATGGCGATGTAGACAAAGTTCCTAAATTTTTAGATTTAAAATATAGCGCGTGCAAAATAAGCAGTGATTATCTTGAAGTTCATACAGCATTGAGTACACTATTGCCAATACAACAAAAAAATCTCATGCGCACTTAAATATTTTCGATGTCATAAAGAAATATACAAACTATCACAATTTATTTTTATCAATTACCGCATGCTTTCCAGCAAACGGTTATTTGCTGCCTTTTATCTGATGATTTATACCACCCATCGATCTATGTTGCATTTTCGTTGACACAGTAATGTTTGAAGATAGACTTGCAAAATTATTCACTTTTCTTATTTACCAATATTCCCTTGGAGTTTATATGGAATACCATCCTACTAATGAAGAGCTTGAACTACTTCGCAATAACGATATCGAAGGTTTTAAAAGAGTACTAACCGAACAAGGATGCGATGCGTTAAGCTTAAAAAACTACAATCTGAATAATGAAACACGCGCCTTTTTTGAAAATTTAGGAAAAGCCTTACGCGGCACAAATGTGACATCGCTTGATTTAACCAGCGTTAAAATCGGCAAACATGCTCCTTATTTTGCAAAATCATTGAAAGGCTCAAATCTTTTAAATCTAAACCTCACCAGATGTCATATCGCAAAGCATGGTCCCGCTTTTGCTAAAGGTTTAAAAGGGACTCATATCGTATCGTTAGATTTAGATCAAAACAGTCTAAAGCAGTTTGCAGCATCCACCGTTACAGGCTTGGCCAAATCTTCGGTTACTGAGCTTATTCTTACCTGTAATGAAATTAAAGAGCATGCAATTGCCGTGGCACAAGAAGCAGCCAAAACAAAAATAAAACACCTTGGCCTTAGCAGTAATGAAATTGGGGATAATGCGGCAAATGTGGTCAATGCCTTTCAAAACAGTGCTGTGCGCTCACTTGATCTGACCTGCAACCAGTTGCACACTGAAAATAGACTGAGCGCTTTAGGGGTCGCCGTTAAAAATGCAAATCTTGAGCGACTTTCGCTTCGTTCAAATAACATTTCAAAAGATATGGCCATACATTTTTTTAAAGCGCTCAAAGGCTCAACCTTAAAAGCGCTTAATGTAAGCAATAACAATATCAGTGCATTTAGCGAAGCATTATTAGCTGCTATCCGTGCTAGCTCTTTAAATTCTCTTGATTTATCTTTAAACCATATTGATTCAAAAGCTGCGGTTATTTTTGCAAAAGGCATCAAAGGTTCAAACATAAAGCACCTTGCCATCAAAGATAATTCATTAAAAAATGATATGGCTGACTTTGTAAAAGCCTTACCCCGAAGTGTTTCAACGCTCAAAATAACTGCCAATAACCAAAATGCAGCCCAATTAGCTAAAGCACTAGAAGGCTCATCTATCACGTGGATAGATTCAGATGCGTCTATTGGCTTTTTAAGAAGCGAACATGGCACTAAAATAAGGGACGCGATTTTAGCAAATCGACGTCAAAACTTAAAAGCTGATTCCTTAGTGGCAGGCTTTGAACTTGGCGAAATGAGTAAAGCCGCTGGTGCTAGGAGCTTTGCACTACCACAAGATATTTTGAAAAAAATAGCTGGCTTTATTCCTAATCAATCACAAAATCAGCTTGCAGTTAATCACTTTTTAGCTGGCTTTAAAGCCGCCACAAACCCAAATCCTGCGGCAGATAGCATTTCAAGAAAGTCCGAGATTGCAAACGATGCAGGAAATGCAGTTCCCTCACCACAACCTGCCCCCAAAATACCTGCCAAGACAAAAAGCAAGGGATTGCCGGCACAGGTGTTAAATTTTGTGCAACGTCCTTCGAAATATCCTAATGCTTTGGCAGGCGTATCCAGTGTACTCTTAATGGGCATACTCTCAAAATTGATGGCACTGAGCTTAGTACCTATGATAGGACTTGGGGTTATCGCGGCAGTTGGTATTAGTAACTTGGTTAAGTTAAGAAACGACTATATCAGAACAACTGCAGCTAAACTAACTGGTCGAAATGGCATTAGTACTGGGTTAAGAAGTCCTGCTTTTGAACATGGTAAAGCAGCAAGCAAAAGTTGGATTTGCTATTTTAAAAGCTATGCTTCTCTTAGCGACTGGAAAAATGCAGCCGAGTTTGGCGCAGGAATGAAAATGAATGCAAAAAAACCAAGTCCAAATAGGGTTTAATAACAGCGCTTTTCATCTGTCATTAAACAAGAAAAATCCTGAGTGCAACGCGTTCAGGATTTTTCAAAATTATTAGGGTTTTAGCAAATATTGAGCACCATAAAATGCTAATACAGCACAACCTACGCCACCCATCACTGAAAAAGAGCCTATTGCGAGTACAGATTGTGTGCAAAAAGATAACGTGTAACCACTTGCATAGCCACCTAATACGCCACTTGCTACAGTAACATTCGCTGTTAGCAGCTGTTTAATGGCGACATCGCGTTGCTCAGGAGGCAAACTTGCTATGAGCATATACATCCCAACATCGCTATCGTGAATTGCCGCACCAACATGATGGGATTCTGAATTTGTTAATAAACGCATTTTGTTAACTCCAAACGAACCGTGCCCCAATATGCTTTGGCAAGCTAACATTGTCAATGGTCAAGCGCATAAAAGTTGAATTTCAACTAGAAATATAATTAAACTAGCATTTTATGTGGTATTACACTTTTTTGGGAAGTTGCATATAAAATCGAGTGCCGTTCTGAGCAAGAACAGCTCTAATTTATAACATTATCTATTGAGAAACTCATATATGAGGTTTCTGCTTGTCCTCCTTGGTATCTCTTTGATTCTTAATATATTCGTCAAACATGTACTTTGTGACGCCAACTGTCATCGATTTAGCACCATCTAAACTTTTAAACTCAAGCAAAATAGGTTCTTTGTTTGACTGTTTAATCTGTGCATAAACACCACTGCGTAGGAGTGCTTGAAATGCCATCGATTCATCACTGTTATCGAATGCTAACCTCGATGAAACTTGGTTCAAATTTTTATTTATATATTCTTTCGCTAAATCGAGGTCTTGATCGGAATAATTTAGTTTAGACTCATTGATTGCCTTTGCTCTAAATAAAACATGATCTCTTCTTCTTATCATTTGAGGATCATTTTTATCTGTAGAAAGCGTATAGGTTTTAGCAGCAGTTGATTTATTAGCCGTGGTTTTTGACAACTCAATTTGTTGGGTGGCAGTTAAAGCCGTATTTATTCTAAATTGATTTTCGATACCAGCTGCCTTAAGCAAGCCATTTATTTTAGCTTTTATAGCATTCTTTGCTTTTGATGTCCGTTTTAAAGATCCTATGTCTTTTAAATCCTTCTCTAAGCTATCAGTTATATCTTGCATTCTTTGCGCCAATCCTTGATAGGACGCTAATCCGTGATCAGGTTTTTGTTGTAATTCTTTTTGCAATTCATTTAGCTCATGCTCAGTTTTTTTCAGCCTATCATACTGTCTTTTCGCTTTAGAATTTTTGCCAGGCTCCACCGATTCAGCAACTTGATTCATTGCTTTTTTCAATTCAAGCCTATAATCTTGATTAATTTTTTCCAGTTTTTCTTTTGTTTTGTCAAGAACGGTTGATTTTTGATCATTGCTTGATTGAATTAGTTCTGAGCGATGAACTCTTTCGGTTGCATCATGAAGTTGTCGAATTGGAGACTTAGGTTCAATTTTGTACTTCAATGTGGATAATGTATCCTGATCACCATATAATTTAGCGATGAATTCTTTATCCTTTGCTGTAAGTTTAAATTCTTGGAATTCGTTCTCAAAGTTACTCTGTAAATTTCCAAGCTCCTTATTAATTTCTTCTTTACAAGCTTGAATCTGCGCTAACTTTTCCTTTATTTCGTTTTCTGGCACTTTCTCTTTTTTTAACAATTCATAATAGCTATTTTCAGCTTGTTCATGCCTGTGCATCGCAGCCTTAAGGCTATCTAAAGTACCTGTTTTTCCTAAAAAAGCCTCTGTGGCTTTAGTTAATTTTTCATCCCTTTGATTTTGCAACCCATCCTGAATTATAGCAGCATTAAGCCGGATCTGTTGTTCATCATCTTCCAAATTTGCTCTAATGTCAGTCAGCCAATCAGGATTAACCGGCATTGCCCCAACAGACTCTTTAAAAGCAGGAAGTTCAGCAAGCGCAAGATCAAATGAAAGCGATATTCCAACTTTTTTAACTTCAGCAATTTTTTCTCTAATACTTTGTTCTATTTGGGTAACATTTTCAACATCACCTCTTTTTCTTAAATCTTCCAATTCCTTCAAATCGTTAATTATTTCAGATCTCACCTGTTCAACGTATCGCTCCTTAATTACCTTCAAAATTTGCTCAGCTTCAGACTTTGAGTTTGAATCAATACTTTCCATAATTTTAGAAGCTTGCTCAAACAATTTTCTGAAATTAGTTCCAGTTGTTGTTTCAGGTGTTTTTATACCAAAAGCAGTTAAGTAGTAATCCTTCGAATTAAATGAGTCATTTTTTGCTAACATTTTAATAATCTCAAGCTGAGCAAGAGAGTGCCCCAAACTGGCAGCTTGTACAAGAGGAAAATAAGCTTCACTTAGATTTTGGTTTTTGCGATTAGTATATTGTTGGTAAAATTTGTCTGACAGTTCTGTAATAACTTTTTCAATTTCTGCGCTAATTTCTGGATCCTTATTATTTTTCTTCAACGCGAGCAAGTCTTTAACAATTTGTCTTTCATTAGGCTTTAAATTCCAAGAAGAATAATTAATATAATTCATTTGTATAACCCGATTCCATAGAAGC
>JBFXKR010000094.1:0-6501 GCA_050173595.1 Candidatus Berkiella sp. | reverse complement strand
GCTGGAATATGAGATCAGCGAGATTGAATATTTAGCTTAATTTGAGAGGGCGCACACAAGTGATGCGCCCCTATCAGATCTAGGCTTCATTCACCCTATAAAGTACCAAAATATGGCCAATACTTTGCACAATCGTGGCATGATGTGTGTCTGCTATCTTGGCAATCATTTCTTTTCTGGCTTCACGAGTAGGCGCATTCACGCGCACTTTAATTAATTCGTGCGCTAAAAGGGCTGCTTCCACCTCGTTGTGTACACCTTGTGTGAGGCCTTTATTGCCAATTAACACGACTGGTTTCAAGGGATGGGATTTGGTGATTAAGTTTCTTATAAAACTACGGGTTAACATTTGCTGTAAATTACTTTAGAATGAAGTTCAACTCATTGCATTTTAACCGAAGAAGCACGCTTGTGTAAAACATCATGGCCACTACTAAACACGGAAAATCCTGGATAGCACGTCATATTAGCGATCCTTTTGTGCAAAAAGCCCAAAAATTAGGTTATCGATCACGTGCAAGTTTCAAATTGTTGGAACTACACGAAAGAGACAAACTATTTAAACCCAATATGACGGTGATTGATCTAGGCGCAGCGCCGGGTGGATGGTCTCAAATTGTGGCAAAACTCGTGGGTAAGCATGGCAAAATTGTTGCCCTTGATAGACTAGCCATGGATCCTATCCCTGGCGTCACTTTCTTGCAGGGTGATTTTAGCGAGCAAGGCGTTTTAGATAGTTTAGAACTACTGGTGGGTGATCAAAAAGTAGACTGGGTCATTTCAGATATGGCACCTAACTTAAGTGGTACTACGGCCGTCGATCAACCCCGTATGATGTATTTAGCCGATCTTGCTTTTGATTTTGCTTCGCAGCATTTGAAAAAAGGTGGTGGCTTCTTAGTTAAGGTTTTCCAAGGGGAAGACTTTGATCTCTATATTAAAAAATTACGGCAAAGCTTCGAAAAAGTGTTAATAAGGAAGCCCGACGCCTCAAGATCTGCCTCTCGCGAGCTGTATGTCTTGGCCAGAGGATACTATAATATATAGTATATTGCTTATGGCATTGGCATCCGTGCCGATCTATATAATTAGTTGAATAATAAACAAAATTAGATGTAGCTACACCAAGGGGTCCTAGCCTTGAATGACATGGTAAAAAATCTCGTATTATGGCTCATCATTGCTGTCATCTTAATGTCAGTTTTTAGCAATTTTGGTCCCAGAAATGCCCAGGTTAACAAAATCTCTTATTCTCAATTTCTCGATAATGTGAAAAGAGGTGATGTAGATTCTGTCACAATTGATAATCGTCAAATTCGTGGCACCACGCGTAATAAAGATAACTTTATTACTTATATGCCAATACCAGATGAATATCTGTTGGCTGAATTGTTAAACAATAAAGTTACCGTTATTGGTAAAGCACCAGAGCAACAAAGCTTGCTCATGAATATCTTTATCAGCTGGTTCCCCATTATTCTTTTCATTGGTGTCTGGATGTACTTTATGCGCCAGATGCAAGGCGGCGGTGGTCGTGGCGCCATGACCTTTGGTAAAAGCCGAGCAAGGTTACTAGGTGAAGATCAAGTCAAAGTGACCTTTGCTGATGTGGCAGGTGTTGATGAAGCCAAAGAAGAAGTAAAAGAATTAGTTGAATTTCTAAAAGATCCCGAAAAGTTCCAACGTCTCGGTGGGCGTATTCCAAGAGGCGTGCTGCTTGTTGGCCAACCTGGTACTGGTAAAACCTTGTTAGCTAAAGCGATTGCAGGTGAAGCAAAAGCACCTTTCTTTACTATCTCAGGTTCTGATTTTGTTGAGATGTTTGTCGGTGTGGGTGCTTCCCGGGTGCGAGATATGTTTGATCAAGCTAAGAAACACGCACCATGCATTATTTTTATCGATGAAATCGATGCTGTGGGTCGTCACCGTGGCGCAGGCTTAGGTGGTGGTCATGATGAACGTGAACAAACACTGAACCAATTATTAGTTGAAATGGATGGCTTTGAAGGTAACGAAGGCGTCATCGTTATTGCTGCCACAAACCGTCCAGATGTACTTGATAAAGCCTTACTTCGCCCAGGTCGCTTTGATAGACAAGTTGTGGTTGGCTTGCCTGACGTCAGAGGCCGTGAACAAATTTTGAAAGTGCATTTACGTAAAATTCCTATTACCGATGATGTTGATCCGCGCGTGATTGCGCGTGGCACGCCAGGCTTCTCTGGTGCTGATTTAGCTAATTTAGTGAATGAAGCGGCGCTGTTAGCTGCACGTCATAATAAGCGTCTTGTTGATATGGAAGAAATGGAGCACGCTAAAGATAAAATCATCATGGGGGTTGAGCGTCCTAGCATGGTGATGAGCGATCAAGAGCGTCGTTTAACAGCCTACCATGAAGCGGGACATGCTATCGTTGGTTTAACGGTGACAGATCACGATCCCGTTTATAAAGTGAGCATTATTCCTCGTGCTGCGGCGCTTGGTGTTACCATGTTTTTACCCGAACAAGACAGATATAGCTATTCTAAGAAACGACTCGAAAGCTCTATCGCAAGCTTGTTTGGCGGCCGTATCGCAGAAGAGCTTATCTTTGGTGCAGAAAGTGTTACAACAGGTGCATCGAATGATATTAAACGTGCCACAGAAATTGCACGCAACATGGTAACGAAATGGGGCTTATCCGAAAAGCTGGGTCCATTGACCTACAGTGAAGATGAGGGTGAAGTCTTTTTAGGCCATAGTGTGAGTACGCGTAAAGAAATTGCTAGCACCACTGCTAGTGTTATCGATGAAGAAGTGAGAAAAATTATTGATAAAAATTATGATAGAGCAAAAGAGATCTTAGTCGCAAAAGAAGGCATTTTGCATAAGATGGCAGAAGCTTTATTAAAGTATGAAACAATCGATGCAAAACAATTAGATGATTTAATGGCAGGAAGAACTCCTCGCGAACCAGATGGTTGGTCTGCGGGAGATGCTTCTTCAGATGAACCACCTCGTGCGCCAGTGACCAAGGAATCCACTCCTTCGGTAGATTCTGAAAAACGTAGTATGGATGATAACGACGAAGAAGACACTGCTAAATCCCATTAATTAAAATATTTTAAGACTTTTATACCAAAGGCCAGCTCCTATAAACGTAGGGGCTGGCTCTGCGTTTTAAGGTTATTTTGAATGTCTATACAAATCATGGGGGTGCTCAATGTTACTCCTGATTCATTTTCAGATGGCGGCTGCTTTTTTACAAAAGAGAAGGCCATAGCGCATGCCTTATGTTTAGTAGAGGAAGGGGCCGATATTATCGATGTTGGTGGCGAATCTACCCGTCCTGGTGCAACGCCGGTGAGTCCACAAGAAGAATGTGATCGTGTTATTCCCATTATAGAAGCATTAAAAACACAAACTAAGGTGAGTGTAAGCGTTGATACGCGTCATACTGTTGTGATGAATGAAGCCATTCAAGCAGGGGTGGATATCATTAACGATGTGAATGCCTTGCAAGATATCGGTGCATTGGCTTTGGTTGCATCAAATCCAGTCAAAGTATGTTTGATGCATATGCAGGGCTTACCTGCCTTCATGCAACACGCACCTACCTATGAGCATGTTGTGAATGAAGTCTATGAATTTTTACGCACAAGAATGCAAGCATGCCTAAATGCGGGCATTTTAAAAGAAAATATTTGGATAGATCCTGGCTTTGGTTTTGGTAAAAAATTAGAGCATAACCTAGCATTGCTTGGGGCAATGTCAGAATTTACCAAATTAGAGGTACCAATATTGGTTGGGCTATCTCGTAAATCCATGATGGGCGAAATATTAAATAAACCTGTTGCACAAAGGTTGTATGCCAGCATTGCTGGCGCTGTGATTGCAACCATGCAGGGGGCTACCATCATTCGTACCCATGATGTTGCACAAACTAAAGATGCACTTGCCGTGGTTGGTGCCTTAAAGCCCTTCATGCAAAGGAGAATAAAAGCTGATGTCTGCATCGCGTAAATATTTTGGCACAGACGGGATCCGTGGCCGCACGGGTGAGGCACCTATCACGGCAGAATTTGCCCTTAAATTGGGTTGGGCTGTTGGACAAATTTTAGCGCAAGATGGTAAAGGTACCGTAGTTATTGGTAAAGATACGCGGATCTCAGGTTACATGTTATCAGCAGCGCTTGAGTCAGGGTTTGTCGCTTCAGGTTTGGATGTGTACTTATTAGGGCCCATGCCAACGCCGGCGATTGCTTACTTAACGCGCTCAGTGGGCGCACAAGTAGGCGTGGTCGTGAGCGCATCTCATAATCCCTATTATGATAATGGCATTAAATTTTTTAGTGGTGAGGGTAAAAAATTTCCCGATGCCATTGAAACGAAAATAGAAAGTCTTTTGTCAGCAAAGATGACCACAGCAGATCCTCATGGCATTGGTCGTGCTAAATTCTTAGAAGATGCAGCAGGGCGATATATTGAATTTTGTAAAGGTACATTTTTAAAATCTCACGATCTTAAAGGCATTAAAATCGTTATTGATTGCGCAAATGGCGCAGCTTATCACATAGCGCCTAATGTATTTACTGAGCTTGGAGCAAACCTCACCGTCATTCACAATCACCCTGATGGATTTAACATCAATCACGAATGCGGCTCCACCCATCCGCTGTCATTACAAGAGCGTGTTTTAAAAGAACAGGCCGAAGTGGGTATTGCCTTTGATGGTGATGGTGACAGAGTGATTTTTGTTGATCATAAAGGCGAAATTGTCGATGGCGATGAGTTACTTTATATCATTGCGTGTTCTTATCATGAACGCGGCATTTTAAATGGTGGTGTTGTGGGCACCCAAATGAGTAATTTAGGTTTAGAGCGTGCCTTTGAAAAGTTGCATATCCCATTTATGCGTACCAATGTGGGTGACAGATATGTGATGGATGCGCTGGTGCAAACCGGATGGATTTTAGGCGGAGAAGGATCAGGCCATCTCATTTGTTTAGATAAAACCACCACGGGAGATGGCATTGTCAGTGCTTTGCAAGTGCTCGCATATATGTGTCAAACCAACAAAACGTTACATGAACTTAAAAAGGGCATGACAAAGTGCGAGCAGATACTGTTAAATGTACCTGTCAGCAATGGTGCTCAAGTGGTGAAATCGCAAGCGGTACAATCCATTGTGTCAAAACTTGAAAAAGAATTGCATGCTAAATTGCGCATTTTGTTGCGCCCTTCTGGCACCGAGCCATTAGTGCGAGTGATGGTTGAAGGCGAGGATAAAGCACTCATCGAACACACCGCACAACAAATAGCAGAGGTTGTGAAAAAATCAGCCCAAGTTGTTTAAGGCGGACTCTCACAAGATAGAGATTGCCTCATTAATGGGGCAACCCTAAAGCCAAGCTATTTTACGGTAATGTTGATTTGATATCTTGCGTTATCTCTTGGCTATCTAAGGATACTGCGCTTTTAGGCCCACAAGTATTACGCGACGGTTCACTGAACTTGTCAATACTTTAAAATTGATAGCGCATTCGACTGTCCGATTTGTTTTGACTGCTTAAACTATCATCATCAGTTGGGCTCGCATCCATTGTATGTACTGGCAATGATAAAGGTGTCAAGGGTACTGAGATTTTCCCAAAAGATTGTAGCTTTGATTCAAAGGCAAACAAAACGTTACGATGAAGATTTGTGCTAGGATTGCTAGCAATTGGCTTGAGGCTTAAGGGGGGCTTGGTATAATGCCAACATAATAACATTAACTGATGAAGCTGCTGCTCATCAGTTAAAACAGCAACCTGCCATTGTGTTATCTTTAAAAAAGCTGCCTCCACCTCTTCTAATATTCCCTTTTCAAGGTAATGATGAGTATCTAAAAGTGCAACTATTTCTAGATGAGGTGATGCGAGTCGAGATGTTTTTACAGGCAACAGATCAAGCGCATCACGAAAAAGTTCTTGTTGCACGAAAGAAGCATTATGATTTTTGAGTGCTTTCATAGCGTGCTCAAGCGCTTGTGCATTTTCATGCCAAAATTTTTCTTTTTTGAGTAAGAAGCCAGAGAGTTGTCCTTCTATATGTAATTGGAGGTTCTCGCAAAGCCAATCTATTTGAAAATCATAGATAGTCCATAATACCTTTCTTAAAATGTTGGGTTTTTTTCTTATGCACATTTTTGTGCTAATCAGAAATGCACCAATGAGCCCATCCAGAATATCTTGCTCAGTGAGAGGGGTTGCCACGCTGACAGCGAGTCTATCTAAATAGCGGTTATAACAGACGATAACAGAGGTATAAAACTCGAGCCTATTCCCTTGCGCTTCATGAAACATTTCACTATCAAGCGCTTCTAAGAGACGAATGGCGCCCTGGGACATGACAACATTGCCACGTCTTTTGGTTAAAACATAGACTGCAAGTTTAAAATTTGAAAACTCACGATAAAATAGGTCCACTTCATTTTTGAGTGCCTTGATTCTTTTGAGATCAAGACAGTCATCGGTTGTGGCTTTG
>JBFXKR010000093.1:0-6519 GCA_050173595.1 Candidatus Berkiella sp. | reverse complement strand
AAATCCCATTTTGCAGTTGTTGAAAAAATAGTTGGCTCAGGCAAAGTTTCTTGCGATTGCTTTTCATATTTGCTGTTAGAAGTCTTAGAAGCATTTGTTTTTTCAGTTAGCACAACTGTAATAATATCGCCTACTTTTCGCGCTTTAATGTCTTCATAAAGGGAAATCCCTTCTTTAGGAAAATAGATAGATCCCATATCGGGCGTTTGCTCGGGTGGTCTATCAGGAAATACAGGCGCAAAGTTGGGATCATTTGGCCCCACTATATTAATACACCCCGTCAAAAAAACGTTAACACACAAACCAAATAAGACAATAAGTTTTCTTGCCATTATATCCTCTAGAGGGCTTGTGATAAGTATCTGAGCATACCATCTACCGTCTCAATAGACTTTGCATTCATTTCATAAGCCCGTTGCGTTTCAATCATTTTCACCAGCTCTTCAACCACATTCACGTTAGAACCTTCCAAAGAACCTTGATACAAGCTTCCCAAACCATTTTGCGTAGGATTACCGGCGGTGGGTGAGCCGCTTGAAGCCGTTTCATAATATTGATTCTCACCAATGGGCTGTAATCCTGTTGGGTTTATAAATTGAGCGATTTGTATCGTTCCTATTTGGCTAGGTGTCGTATTACCTTGTACCAATGCAGAAACTGTGCCATCTGTACCTATGGTTATGCTCAGTGTATTAGCGGGAACGGTTATCGTTGGTTGCACCAAATAACCATTAGAAGTAACTAGTTGGCCTTGGCTATTTAATTGAAAAGTCCCATCCCTGGTGTAGGCAGTGGTATTATCTGGTCTTAAAATTTGAAAGAATCCAGCACCATTAATGGCAAGATCTAATGGGTTTTGTGTTTGAATCAAAGTGCCCTGTGAATGTAACTTTTCAGTAGCAAGAGTTCTAACCCCTGTTCCTAGCATTAATCCTGAAGGCAACTCTGTTTGCTGTGAAGATTGTGCGCCAGGTTGGCGTACATTTTGATAATATAGATCTTCAAAAACAGGCCGCGCCTTTTTAAATCCGGTAGTGCTTACGTTAGCTAAGTTATTTGAAATAACATGGATATCAGTATCTTGTGCGCTTAAACCGGTTACGCTAACGGATAGTGCTGGATGCATGGTTTATTTCCTTATAACACTATGCAATGGTTAAAATTTGTTGCAATGATTGATCATTTTCATGTGCAAAATTAATCATTTTCATTTGCATTTCATACTGTCTTGCAATTGAGATCATATTCGTTAGTGATTCTACCGGATTAACATTAGAACCTTCTAAATATCCGGTCACAACTCGAACATCAGCATCGGCATCTGCTTCATTACCCTTCACTTTGAATAGGCCATCTTTTGTTTTATACAAATCACTGTGTTCAGGCTTAACTAATTTGATACGATCTAAAATAACTGGCTGATTATTATTGCCCACCAAAGGAATAATGCTAATAGTGCCATCACTGCCAATATCAACTTTATGGTAAGGAGGAATGCTAATTTCTCCGCCACTACCCAACACAGGATAGTCATGACCTGTAGTCAGTATCCCATCTACAGATACATTCAAATTACCGTTTCGAGTATATGATTCGCTTCCATCACGTGCAGTCACTGCAATCCATCCATCTCCTTGAATTGCAATATCAAGATCTCTTTGAGTAGGTACGGTTGCGCCTTGCTCAAAACTTGGCCTAGGCTCTACTGAATAAGCATATGTCTTAGAATCCAACGTGTTTTCATCAATAACGGTTGGAACACTTACAAATTGAATTCTATCTGCTCTAAAGCCGGTTGTATTCACATTAGCTAAGTTGTTCGCATGGACAGCTTGTGCCTGAAGCATTTGTCCTGCGCCACTACTTGATATAAAAATCATGCCATCCATGGAATAACCTTATTATCTAATGTTAATAATTGCTTGCGTTGCTGCGTCTGCCGTTCTAATCGATTGCGCATTTGCTTGGAAGTTACGTTGTGCCAAAATCAACGAAACTAATTCGTCTGTTAATTGCACGTTTGAGCCTTCCAATGCGCCAGATTGAATTACCCCTAAATCTGCTGTACCAGGCGCACCAATCAACGCGGTACCAGAGGAGAAGGTTTCCACCCAGCTTGTGTTACCAATTGGACTTAATCCTTGGTTATTACCAAAGCTTGCTAATGCTACTTGTCCAAGTGCAAGTGATTGACCGTTACTATATTTCGCCAATATCACCCCAGAACTATCAATGTCCACCCCTGAAATTCGACCAGTCGAATAACCATCTTGGTTCAATGCTAACACTGAGAATGGCGCACCATATTGTGTTGATGAGCTAAAATCGAATGCAATCGGTTGCGGACCTGATGCACCACCTGCAGGTGTCCATGAAGGTATGTTAATGACATCAGAGCTTAGTTGCACGATACCTGCTTGAGGACCTACTGGTAAGCCAACATGGCTTGGAAACAAACCACCAATAACAATTGCCTGGTTATTGGTGGTCGATAAACTTACTGTTCCTCGAATTGCTTGATTTAATGCGACACCACCATTTAAATTAAAGTTTGCAAAGTTTGCACCTGTTGCTTGTGTACCATCCGTTTGCACTTGGATATTACGACCGTCTGCAGCTGTCAGTATGATTTCTGTATTTGGACCAACAACTTGTGAAGTTGCTATCACACCAGTACTTGGTGTATTGGCGTTAATCAAGTTAAGCAAGTCTGTCGCATTAGCACATACGCCTGTTACTTGTTGATTATTAATTGTAAAATCACCCGCAGCCAAGTCACCAAAAGTGGTTGCCCCCAAATTGATCGCATTAGCATTAACTGCGGCAGTCACACCATGAAGTTGGGTCACGTTATTAATTGCTGTTGCAATTGAAACGGCACTTGCTGAGTTATCAGATGTTGACACAATGTCTGATGAGGCTGATGATGCACTAATTGGCACACCATTAATAGTTAAATCATTTAGATCTAATGCCTGCATTGTTCCAGCAGTCACTAAACCTGGTGTCGTGCTATCAACTGGGCCTGGTCCATAAAAGGTTGGATAGCTTGTTGGATTATTATTAACATAACCACCTGAAGAGTTAAAAACGATGGTAAAAGGTGCTGGCAATTCACCTGGTGCATAGGGAGCAGGAGGTGGACTTCCAGGTACTGCTGCGGCTGGTGGCGTTACATCGATGCCATCAATACCAACATAAACCCGCCATGTATTTTGCTCATGTGCTTTCACATAATATGAAGTGATAATATGTGAATTACCCAAGCTATCATAAATTGTGGTAGAAGTTGATGTATTAAAGCTACTTGGATCGGGTGGATTAGCTGGTGTAAAACCAGTATTAAATTGTAATGCTGGTGGCTCTGCTGTTGCATCTAAGTTAACGTTCACGTTAACACTGCTAGTTGGTAAAGGTGGTAAGTTTGCTTTACTTAAACGTAAATCACCTTGAGCACCGGTAATGTTACCGGAAGCATCTGCAAGATAACCTTGTAGGCGGCTATTCTGGTTATTGACAATATACCCTGTTTTATCTACCCCAAAAGCGCCTGCACGTGTATAACTGATAGCACCGTTATCGCTTAAAATGTAAAAGCCTTGTCCACTGATTGCTAAGTCGAGGTTGTTATCAGTAAACTCAATTTGACCTTGGGTAAATTGTTGTTGTACACCTGATAACACAACACCAGAACCAATTGCAGATCCTGCCACACCAAATGCTGAGTTTGCATAAATGTCTGCAAATTCGGCGCGTGATTCTTTAAATCCAGTTGTACTTACGTTAGCAATGTTATTGCTCACAACACTTAACTCGTTTGATGTTGCTTTTAAACCACTAAGCGCGGCGTTAAAATCCATGTTGCATACCTCTTCTTTTAACTGATTGTTTTAATATCATTGATAGACACTTTGCCAAAGCCTGACACATTCAAGGTCAATGGTTGTCCGTTTTTATTTATTGTGACGCTATCTACATTTGATGCAATGAAAGTATCAAATTTATTCAATGTGCCATCAACATGGGCCTTAGCGACAAATCGATACGCACCTGCTGGCAAAGTATCTCCGTTTTCATCTGTACCATCCCATGAAAAAGCAAGATCACCTTTATTTTGTGCATTGAGTTGATATGTTTTAACCACATGCCCTACTTCATTTTGAATTTCAAGGACTAAATCGTTAACAGCTCTTGGTATTTCAATCGAGCCTGATACTTGATTACCTGGTAAGTGCAAGCCGGTATCTGTTCTTACTTGTACTTTTTTGCCAACAAGATTGGTTGCTTGCATTGCTTGAGACGAAGTTAAGGAATCAGCAATTTTATTAAAAGCTGTTTCCATGTTTTTAATGCCTTCAACCGTACTAAATTGTGCAAGCTGCCCTAGAAAATCTGAACCATCTTGTGGTTCAAGAGGATTCTGGTTTTTAAGCTGAGCCACAAACAACTGAAGAAACTCATTTTTTTCAGTTTTATTGTTTGTGTCCATTGTGATTGGACTTTTTAGGCCAATCTCTTGTAAATTAATCCCTTGTAAATTGCCCGTATCGCTCATCACTGCTCCCTACTATTTCCCAAGGTTTAATGCATGTTGCATTAATTCTTTACCAGTGTTTAAAAGTTGTACATTCATTTGAAATGAACGTGAAGCTGAAATCATGTCTGCCATTTCTTGAACAACATTCACGTTTGAAATATATACAAAGCCATTTTCATCTGCTTTTGGATTTGATGGATCATAGTTCATTTGCACAGGCTCTTTACCATGAACCATGCCAACCACCTTAACCCCTCTAGCAATACTGTTTTCACCTGTTTCACCATCAACGTTAACATTGACAGGAGCAAACACTGGATATTTGGCTTTAAACGTTTCGCTTTCGCTATTCCCAACAGATTCGGCATTGGCTATATTGCTGGCAATAGCATTTAACCTGATGTTCTGGGCGCTCATGCCTTGGCCTGCAATATCAAAAATGCTAAATGATGACATAATTATTCACCTCTTAATGAAAGCATTAAGCTTTTGATGTTATGATCTAAAAATCTCAAAGAGGCTACATAGCGAATGCTATTTTCAGCAAACTTTGAGTTTTCAACTTGGCTATCAACTGTATTACCATCTAATTTGGTTTGTAAGGGCACTCGGTATTTCAGATCGGCGTACATCATGGTTTGATCATCTGTTATATGAGCCCCATTGGTTGCTATCATGCGTCCTGAATCTTGCGACATAGCATCGTTTAAAGCAGCTTTAAAATCGATATCTCTGGCTTTATATCCTGGCGTATCTGCGTTAGCTAAATTTGATGCCAATACATTCGTTCTTTTGGCGCTAATTTCTAACGACTTTTCATAGGGTGCAAAGATGCTATCTAAATTCATTTGGTTTTCTCCAATAGAATGGCTAAGAACTTAGCAAGTTCGATGCCAAAAGATATTTTGTTTTATTTTCATAAGCTTAACCTCATTGTGCATTGAGTCATTCGTTTTGTAGGGCAAAATTTTTCCGCTTTTAATGCGACTCATTTCCGTAATAAACTAACAGTGATGGGAATAAAAAGAGCAATTGGCATAAAAAATGCTCTCAAGCATATAAATGCCAAAATAGTGTCAAAACGTTGACAAGGTGTTATATGGTAGGCTTAAAAAATAAACTAATTTTCACTGGATGGTTATCTTCAGTGTTTGCATGCTATGCAACACAAGATTTAGCGCTAATTGATAACCTTATCAAAGATTATGTTCAAGAATCTGTTGCACAATTTTATGAGCATCAAGCCGATTTTACGGTTCAAGTGGGTAACATCGATTCCCGTTTAAAACTAGAAGATTGCACAGCCCCATTAATACCTGAAATAGAGTTTGGTCGTGTTAATCAACATTTTTTAACGGTTAAGGTGGCATGTGAAACTCCCAAAAAATGGGCGATTAGGGTTCCAGTCAAAGTTCACCTTTATAAAGAGATTGTTTTAGCATCTCACCCTATTCAAAAAGATCAAGTAATTAGCCAACACGATTTAAAGTATGTACGTACTGATGTTAGCCAGGTCAGTAATGGCTATTATGTGAGCCCCGATGAGTTAATAGGTTTGGTTGCTACTAAACCCATTTCAGATAATGCCATCATTATGCATCACATGGTGAAACCGCCTGTGCTTGTGCACCGTGGTGAAACAGTTAAATTGGTGGTAAAAGCACCAGGCCTCACGATTGAAGGAACTGGTATTGCTCAAAGTGACGGTATGAAAGGTCAAACTATTCGCATTAAAAATTCACGTTCAAGCCGTATGGTAGAAGCAACGGTTCAAGAACCTGGAGTCGCTGTTGTTAGTTTGTAATTCTCTTAATATGGAGTGTTTATGTCTATTAAAATGAGTGCTTTCAAAGATACTGGTGTGTTAGATAAAACTAAACCGCAAAGCAAAAAGGCGGCGACGGTTAAAAAGCATGAAGATTAAACGGCGCCAACTGTTAAAAAAGTAAAAGATAAAACCATACTTGAGCGTATTAAAGAAA
>JBFXKR010000092.1:0-6545 GCA_050173595.1 Candidatus Berkiella sp. | reverse complement strand
ATCTCAGTCCGACAAAAGGGATACTTTTGAAAAAAACTGGTTTAATCTCGTCGATGAAATCAAGCACAATTTAAAAGAAGATCCAAAAACTGCGATCGGCATTGCTTTAGGTAAAAGATGTATGGATCTTGTAAACAACCTTTATGGCACAAAATATGCCCATTTGCGCACAAAAATGTTTGAGCGTGGCTTTGGAATGGGTAAAGGGCTAGAGCAAACTGGCATGACACCGCAAGTTGTGGCTTGGTTGGATGTCGCTATTTGTAGCTACTGGCACAGCCGTATAGACGACTTATTAAGCAAAATCGACAAACAGCCTACCTTTGAGCTAAACCAGCAATGGAACACCTTATTGGATGATATGTATGGAGAAGACCCAGATAGAAAAATGAAACTGCTTAATCTGATTTTTGAAGAGAAATATCTAAATGATAAAGCGAAAGCTTGGTTACAAAGTATTGCCTAATCATTGATATCTTTTAGCATCGGAACGTGAACACAAACCTCACGTTCCGTTTGTGAGACTATTTCTTCGCCACCACCAAACAACTTTGGTAAAAGCCGATACAACCTGCGGGATTGGCAATTAAATCATCTAGCGCTTTCGCCCTTTTTTCCCATTCTTGTACACTCACTCCATGGGCTAGCGCATACTCTTTGTAGCCTTCCCTTGATGGCCCTGCTAATAATTGTTTTTGCTCATGGGTGTAAAGTAAGGGCTGATATAAACCTGCATGCAACACCTCAAAACCCACTGTTTTCATTTGATGAAATAATTTCATCCCAAAATTACCGTCTCTATCTTCGCCTTCTTTCTCGCGTGGATAGCGATCCTCGGTGCGCTCAGCGCCCCATGCCAGTACTTTCGGATAAGAAAAAGCGGCACTCACAATGCCTTCCTCGGCAACATAAAACCCACCTTTATGCAAAAGGTGATACGCTTTTTCGATCACCTGAGTTGGATTGTTAATATGGTGCAAAATAAATCGGCAATATACCATATCAAAGGGTTCGTTTAAGCTATCAATATCATACGCACTAAGTACTTTAAAATTTAACCAACTGGGCGCTGTCTCTTTGGTTAAGGCAATTGTTGCATTAATTTGATTTTCACTGTTATCAATCGCAACCACTTTACCTGATTCACCGACTTGATTCGCCAACCAAACACTCATCGCACCACGCCCACAGCCTATATCTAACACTTTCATGCCAGGCTTAATCACACTTAGGATGGCTTGTTTGGTATTGGGATTAAACATCGCATCTAAAATGTCTAAACCCTCTTGGCCTTTTTCACCTATTTCAAATTCGTATTTATCTTCTCGCATATAGGCTCCTTAATCTATCAAGAACCCGCCAACTTGTGCCTTCCACAATGAAGCATACCTTCCTTCTTGAGCAAGTAGCGCCTGATGCGTACCATCTTCAATTATTTTGCCTTTATCAAACACCAAGATTCTATCCATATGTAATAATGTTGATAGACGGTGCGCAATCACAATGGTTGTTTTATCTTGCATCAGCTCCCATAAGCTTTCCTGAATATATTGCTCTGTAACAGAATCTAGCGAGCTCGTCGCCTCATCTAAAATAAGGATTGGCGCATTTTTAAGAAAAGCCCTGGCAATAGCAATTCTTTGTCGCTGCCCGCCTGATAATTTTACGCCTCGCTCACCAACTAAAGCATCATATTTCTGTGCTAGGCTTTGAATAAACTCATCCGCATGTGCCATTTTCGCGGCATTCATCACCTCATCGAGGGAGGCATCCAAGCGTCCGGTACGTATATTTTCAAGCAAACTGCGATGAAACAGCGAAGGATCTTGTGGAATCATCCCAATATTTTTGCGCAAGCTATCTTGCGTCACTTCTTTGATGTCTTGTCCATCAATTAAGATTTGACCACTGCTGACATCAAACAATCTTAAAATCAAATTCACAAAGGTTGATTTTCCACTACCCGAGTGGCCTACCAACCCCACTTTTTGACCGGGTAATATTGTGACTGTTTTATTTTCAAATAAAGCTTCTGTGCCTTGATAGTTAAACTGGACTTTATCAAAAACAATTTCACCCTTATTTACTGATAATTCCTTGGCATTGGGTTTATCTTGAATTTCATGTGGCTCAACAATCAGGGTTAGAGCTTGCCTGCAATTACCAGCTTCTTTGGCTAGTCGTAAGATTTCTTGTCCAACACCATAAATACTATTAGAAACAGCTGCTGATAACGTTATCACCAGTGCAAAATCACCCACAGTGACAAGATCATGCATGCGCCCATATATTAAGCCTGTTAACATTGCACTAATTAAGAGCAACATCCAAAGTCCTTGCACAAAGTTCACTTTGAGCATGTACCAATCTAAGGCTCTGTCTTTTTCCATTAAGTTGTTAATGGAATTAAATACCACATCTTCTTCATATCGGCGGTTAGAAAATAGTTTTGTGCTCATGATATTCACAATGCTATCCACCATCTTGCCGCTCATATTATTACCTGCTGCGCTTAATGCAAAAGATAGCTTTTCAGAGCGTTTGGACATCCAATAGGAGGTACTAATAAAAGCAATAGCCCATAAAAATTGAATTAAACCAAATAGAGGGTGAACCGTATACAAAATGACTGAAGAAATAACAATCGACAAAGCTTTGGGCAACAGTGAGTGAATCAATATTTGAATAATCGCTTCAACGCCCATACAAAGATCAAAAATCTTCTTTGATAAGCTGCCTGAAAAATGCTCACTAAAATAACGATAAGAATGCCCGGTTAAATAGTGATGCACTGTCCCTGCAATGTCGGATTTAATTTTCGGGAAAAATTGCAAATGCGCATAACGATAAATGGTAAAAAGCACATTCATGACAATTTGAATGCTGGCATATAATATCGCCGGCACTAAAATAGCAGCTAATAATAAATCAAGCTTATTGCCGGTTGCAATCACACCATCAACAATTAATTTGAGCAAATAAGCATTCATGGTTGCCCATGATGCTTCAAACATGACGAACAATGAGAAGATAAACACTGATTTAGGATGTCGTTTTAAAAACATGCTCACAAAAGCACTGAGCTTTGTGGGAATAGGTATGCCCTTGTTTACTACCTGTGTTTTAGTTAGTTCCACTTTCGACATCGCTTAACCTTTAATTTATTTTTATATTTTTCGCATAATGCGATAAATTAAGTGAACTTAGCACAAATTCATCAATGCTCTTTATGAACGCCCATGTCAGCGAGTTTTGCATTCGGATGGTGCGCTAAAATTTTATCAGATACTTCTCTTTGCTTGTCTTCGTCGGTATCTACTAACATTATGAAATGACCTTCCTTAACATAGTCTTCATATTTTTCCACGACTTCGTCTTTAACGCTGATCCCAATTAAGCCCGTTGCCCAAACACCAATGATGATGCCGAAAATAAACATGGCAATATAACCAAAGGCACTGATTTGAACCGTATCTGGCAGAACAAAAGTAAATATCGCAAGTATAAACAGAAAAAATAAGAACCCTACAATGGGACCTTTTTTAATAGCAGAGCCTAAATGCGAAGTATAAATAACGCCAGCTTGATGAAGATGTGCCTCTTCAAGATCTTCATGTGTACCACCGCAGACATGAATTTGGTTTTCTTTAACGCCTATCGACCCAAGCTCATGAGCAATATGCGCCGTTTCATCGATATCTGGAACAAGAATAAACAGCCTTTTCATAACCACCTCCAATAAAAGAGGGTCTTACTATTTATTCTATACAAAATGATGTTGAATAACTATCTATCGATATGGGTCAAAGCTGTAGCTACATCAGTCAGACCTCACAATATTGACGCTAGGGTAAAAAAGTATTACTCTTACTAGTATTACCGACTTTACATATAAGTAGTGTATATGCAAATCACACAAAAAGGTCAGATTACTATTCCTCAAGAAATTCGTGAGCGCTTCGGCTTGTTACCCCACACGGAAGTTGAATTTATCGTAGAAGATAATTGCGTTATTTTGAGAAAGAAAGAAGGCGCTTCTGCTTTTCGAAAAATGCGCGGCCTTGTAAAAGGAAAATTCACGACAGATGAAATTATGGCGCTTACCAGAAAATGATACTCGTAGATTCAAACATTATATTGGATATTTTGACGGATGATCCAAAGTGGGCACAATGGTCTATTTCCACTTTAGAGCAACAAAGCTCAATTTTAGCAATCAATCCAATTATATTTTCTGAAGTATCGATTAAAATAGAAAGCATAGAGCTGCTGAATAACGCTTTGAGTCCATTTAAACGTTTAGACATTCCTTATGAGGCAGCATTTCTCGCAGGAAAAGCATTTTTGTATTATCGAAAAAACCAAGGTAGTAAAGCTTCTCCTTTGCCAGATTTTTTTATTGGAGCACATGCTGCTTTACTCAAAATGCCACTCATCACTCGAGATGTGAATCGTTACCGCACTTATTTCCCAACAATTGAATTGATACATCCAAAAGTTTGAAATTGATTATTTCACGACCGTTAAATTTGGTCTGCCACTGCCGCCTTTCTTGCCCTTACTTGAGCCGCCTTTTGAGCCACCTTTTTCAGTGGTTGCCTCTGGTGGTGGTATGTCATCGTCTTCTTCATCATCTTTAAAGACCATACCTCGACCATTTTCTTTGGCATAAATTGCGCTCACGGCACGCATGGGAACATAAATATCATGTGGCACACCACCAAATCGGGCATTAAATTCCACATGATCATTCGCCAATAATAATCCGCGTACAGCGCCAGGGGAGATATTTAATACTATACGTCCGTTATCAACATATTCTCGCGGCACCATCACTTGCTCAAAGTCTGCATTGACGACGACATAAGGCGTTGCATTGTTATCGACAATCCACTCATAAAATGCGCGCAATAAATATGGCCTGCTTGAATTCATAGGTTATTCACCAATGGCTCTTTCTGAATCAGTAAGGCTTACTTGAAAGGCTTCTCTATCAAATAAACGCTTTGCATACTCTTGAACGGCTTTGGCTTCTGGGGGCAATGCGATGCCCATCATTTTCAAACGCCACAGCAATGGCGCAATCGCACAATCAACCAATGAAAATTCTTCACTTAAAAAGAATGGCATTTCTTTAAACATGGGAGAGACAGCCACAATACTTTCGTAAAGTGCTTTACGATACTCTTGTTGCTTCTCAGGACTTGTGTGTTTGTCTAAAATTTTATTCATCAGTGTATACCAGTCACGATTAACACGATGAAGCATCAATCGGCTACGCGCTCTGGCAACCGGATACACTGGCATTAACGGCGGATGAGGAAAACGCTCATCTAAGTATTCCATAATGATTTCAGATTCATAGAGCACCAAATCCCTGTCAACCAACGTTGGTACAGTATTGTAAGGATTGATCTCTAACAGTGCCTCTACTTGCGCATCTACATCAATTTCATATAGATCGAATGTAACACCCTTTTCAGCCAATACGATACGTGCACGATGGCTATAAGGATCTGAAGCGCCAGAATACAATGTCATAACAGAACGTTTATTTGCGACTACTGCCATCAGCTGCTCCTTAATGGACATCTTTCCAATATTCACGTTTCAGTAGATACGCAAACAATGTAAATACCACTAAAAATAATAATACCCAAACCCCTAAGCGTTTACGCTCTTGTTTATGAGGTTCACCCACATAATCTAAAAAGTTCACTAAATCTACCATTGCTTTATCGTATTCTTGAGCTGATAAAGTCCCTGGCGTTTTTAATTCAAGATGAGAAATAACTTGCTTTTGTGTGTTGTTCCCTTGGTCATCTTTGACAGTGACAGTTTTGTAAACAGGCACTTGTGTTCCTTGCAATGCTAACAAGATATGTGGCATTCCCACATCTGGAAAAATAGCATTGTTAACACCCCATGGTCTTTTAGGATCTAAATAAAAGCTTTTAAGATAAGTGTAAAGCCAATCTTTACCACGAGACCGTGTTACCAAAGAAAGATCAGGAGGCGCCACCCCAAACCATTTTTCAGAAAGTACTTTAGGTGTTGCTACCACAATCGCATCATTTGGCTTATCACTGATAAAATTTAAGTTATCCGTTACTAACTTTTCCAGCACATTGCCTTTTTTATCTACAATACCAATACCTTTTGCCAAATCTTTATAACGAACATACTGCAACGAGTGACACCCAGCACAGTAATTCATATATAAACCCGCACCGCGTTGCAAAGAAGCTTGGTCACGCAGATCATTGTTCACTTTTTGAAGATGAACGCCTTCGCTGGCAAACACAGTGCCTATCAGGAAAACACTTAAGATGAGACTCAAACATGCTTTGATTGCTTTCATTTGTAAGTTAGCCTCGATGGAACTGGTTTTGTCTTATCTAATTTCGAATAAATCGGCATCAACAAGAAGAAAGCGAAATACAGTATTGAAAAAACCTGTGCCTCTATCATTCTAGATGGGCTTGGTGGCATCAATCCAAGATAACCTAAGATAACAAAACTGATGACAAAAACCGTTAATTCAG
>JBFXKR010000091.1:0-6547 GCA_050173595.1 Candidatus Berkiella sp. | reverse complement strand
GAAAGTACCGATGCAAGAAGTTAGATTAACCAACGGTGAATCTTTACTGCGTTATGATACAACTGGCTGGTATACAGATCCTCAATCAAGATCTGTCAACCCATTTAGAAATAAATCATTTGGCAAAACGCAAATGCATTATGCAAAGCTTGGAGAAATTACACCTGAAATGGAATTTGTCGCGATAAGAGAAGGCATGTCGCCACAATTTGTTTGCAACGAAGTAGCATCTGGCCGTGCCATCATTCCTGCCAATATCAATCACGTTGAATTAGAGCCGATGATAATTGGTAATAGTTATTTAGTGAAAGTGAATGCGAATATTGGAAACTCAGCCGTGAGCTCGAGTATTGATGATGAAATTGAAAAGTTGCTTTGGGCTATCCGTTGGGGGGCAGATACCATCATGGATCTTTCTACGGGAAAAAATATTAGCAAAATTCGAGAGCAGCTTATTCGACATAGCCCTGTACCGATAGGTACTGTGCCACTCTATCAAGCTTTAGAGCAGGTTGGCGGTGATGTGGCATCATTAAACTGGGAGGTGATGAAAGACATACTGATTGAGCAGTGTGAGCAAGGGGTGGATTATTTTACGATACATGCAGGCGTTTTAAGGGAATTTATTAGTTTGGCAAATGATCGTGTTACTGGGGTTGTGTCTCGGGGCGGTGCGATTATGGCTAAATGGTGCATGCTGCATCAAAAGCAAAATTTTCTTTATGATCATTTTGATGAGTTGTTAGAGATCTTGCAATATTATGATGTGACCATTTCATTAGGAGATGGGTTGCGACCCGGCGCTATTAAAGATGCTAATGATCAAGCTCAGTTTGCTGAGCTAAAAGTCTTGGGAGAATTGACACAACATGCTTGGAAAAAAGATGTACAGGTCATGATAGAGGGGCCGGGTCATGTGCCATTACATTTGCTTTCAGAAAATATGGAACTACAAAAACAGTATTGCTTTGATGCCCCCTTTTACACGCTAGGACCTTTAGTTACTGATATTGCTCCTGGTTATGATCACATTACATCGTGTATTGGCGCTTGTATCATGGGATCAATGGGAACTGCGCTATTGTGTTATGTTACACCAAAGGAACATTTAGGATTGCCCAATAAAGAAGATGTTAAAGCAGGATTGATAGCCTACAAAATTGCAGCGCATGCAGCGGATATTGCTAAAAATCATCCGCAAGCTTGTCTATGGGATAACGCGCTATCAAAAGCAAGATTTGATTTTCGCTGGGAAGACCAGTTTCGTTTAAGTTTAGATCCTGTTACTGCTAGAAGTTATCATGATGAAGACTTGGAGAAACCATCAGCAAAACATGCGCCATTTTGCGCTATGTGTGGTCCTAAATTTTGCTCAATGCGTATCATGCATGAGATAAAAGCATTGACTTAACATAACCATGAAAATCGCGATTGTTGGCGCAGGTGTTGTGGGAAGGTTGATGGCTTGGCATTTGTGTCAAGCGCATGAAGTCCATCTATTTACGAAAGGTGGTCTGCGCGATCTTGATTCTTGTAGTATCAATGCGGCAGGCATGATTAGCCCTTATGCTGAACTTGATTTGTTAACTAAACATTGGCACCAAGCAGCCACGCAAGCATTGACTTGGTGGCCAAAGATAATATCAAGCCTGCCTAAAAAGGTAACCTATCGCTCACAAGGGACCCTGGTTGTCACATCATCAAGTACGCGAGGTTTGTTGAGTCATTATCTCAATAAAATTAAACAACAATTGCCTTTGTTTGAAACAAAAGAGTTATCAAGCGATGATATCTTGCAACTTGAACCTGAACTTGGCCATGTTGTTGGATGTCATCTACCAGAAGCACAAATTACGCCCAAGTCTTTATTTGAGTCTTTAAACGCTTATTTTGAAAATCAGGGCGTTCATTTTCATCCATATCATCAGGTGGAAAATATTCAAGCCAACCGTGTTTATTCAGATAAAGGTGAGCTTAAATTTGATAAAGTGATTGATTGTCGTGGCATGGGTGCAAAGAAGAGCATACCTGGACTAAGAGGACAACGCGGAGAGCTTATTCATTGTTATGCACCACAAATTCAACTTTCTCATAGTATTCGAGTTCTTCACCCAAGAATGCCATGTTATTTAGTGCCATGGGAAGCGCATCATATTGCGATTGGTGCAACCCAAATTGAAAGTGAATCTTTAGATGCAGTTTCTGTGCGAAGCACTCTTGAGCTACTATCAAGCGCAAGTAGCGTTATCGCACAGCTCCAAGAAGCATCTATTATGTCGCTACAAGTAGGTGTGCGTCCCGTGATGAGGGATGCTCAGCCACTGATACAAAATAGAGAAAATGTTATTACCATTAATGGCATGCATCGACATGGTTTCTTGCTTGCACCGTATATAACAGCATTTGTTGCAAATAACTGGATATTAAATTCATGATTAGTGTGAAATTAAACAATAACATCTTAAGCTTGCCCATAAACACAACCCTTACAGAGGTACTTAAGATTTATGGATTAAAGCAAACAGTGTTTGCTGTTGCGCTCAATGGGCAATTTATTGCAAGTGAAAATTATGCAACAACCCGTTTGCAAGAGAATGATCTCATTGATGTTATTGTTCCAATGCAAGGAGGATAAATGTGGCAGCTCGGTAATAAGCAATGTCGTTCAAGACTATTAATGGGAACAGCCCGTTTTCCATCGCTTGCAATTTTATGTGAATCCATCAAAGCATCACAAACGGACATTATCACGGTTTCCCTCAAAAGAGAGAATATGTCAGACAGAAAAAATACCTCATTTTGGGATGAAGTAGCGTCCTTAAATTGTCATATTCTACCCAATACTGCGGGCTGTAGGACTGCCAAAGAGGCTATCTATGTCGCACAGATGGCGCAATCACTTTTTGAAACAAACTGGATAAAACTGGAAGTCATTAATGACGAAACACTACTATCTCCAGATCCCTTTGAGCTTATTAAAGCCGCGAGTGCATTAATTAAACTTGGTTTTGAGGTGTTTCCATTTTGTACTGATGACTTTAGTGTTTGTAAATCATTATATGAATTAGGTTGCCAGATCTTAATGCCTTGGGGAGCACCGATTGGATCTGGTAAAGGATTGTTGAATACTTTTGCCCTTTCAACTATCAGAGAACGTTTAGAGCAAGCAACACTCATCATTGATGCAGGCATCGGAAGTCCAGTACATGCCATGCAGGCGATGTTGTTAGGTTATGATGGTATTTTGGTGAACACGGCCATTGCCAGTGCAACAACGCCTGTGCAAATGGCAACTGCTTTTCGCTTAGCGGTTAAAAGTGGTCGCATAGCCTATCAAGCGGGCGTGATCCCTGAATGTGATTTTGCGGTTTCTAGTACTGATTTAGATCATACGATCTTTGGGGCTTATTAATGACGCCACAAGTATGGACAATTGGGGGATTTGATCCCAGTGCAGGGGCTGGCGTTTTAAGCGATCAACATACATTTAGTGCGCTTAATATCAATGCTTGCGCTATACAAAGCGTGCTCACTGCGCAAAATGGAATTAGCTTAAAAAGTGTTCAAGCAATATGCCCAAAGATGATACAAGATCAATTTATGTCTTTAAAAGCATTAGGATGGCCTGCTGTGATCAAGGTTGGTTTAGTGGCAGATGCTACGACATTTACATTGCTTAAAGAGCTGCTAAAAGATTTTCCTGGCACGATTATTTATGATCCTGTGATGGTGTCATCAAGTGGCTCGCGATTGATGTCGCAAGATGCTATAGCAGCCCTAAAAGACTGGTTAAAAATGGTTACCATTCTTACGCCAAACATTTTTGAGGCACAAGCGTTAATTGATCATGAAATCAAGGCATATCAGGAACTGCCCAATGCGGCAACTCAAATTTTAAATTTGGGTGTAAAGGCCGTGATAATGAAGGGTGGCCATTTGCAAGGGGTACTTGCGCAAGATTATTGTATCAATGACAAACGCGCTTTTTGGCTAAGCGCTAAACGAAAAAATGTTCACAAGACACATGGCACTGGTTGTGTGCTGAGTGCTTCACTAGCTGCGTTTATCGCTAAAGAGTATAGCTTTGAAGATGCCTGTGTACTTGCTAAGATGTCATTAAATCAAAGCCTAGCTAATGCCTGCCAATACCAGCGAGTTGGTTTTGCAAAACTCCCTAAATCCCCTTTGTGCGCTAGGGACTTGCCTTGGCTAACCACACATTACTTGCAAAATCACAATGCATCAGCATTTAATCCCTGTCAACGCATCGGGGTATATCCGATTATTGATGATTTAAGCTGGATTCAAAAAGCAGCATTAGTGCACGCGCCCTCATTACAGTTGCGTATTAAAAGTAAAAGCCACCAAGAAGTGTCTTTTCAAATTAAAGAAGCAGTCAAAGGAGTGAGTGAAAAACAGCAATTATTTATTAACGACTATTGGGAGCAAGCTATTGTTCACCAGGCTTACGGTGTTCATTTGGGTCAAGAAGATCTCAATAGCTGCGATCTAGCTACCTTAAGAGAAAAGGGAATTCGCTTAGGCATCAGCACCCACAGTTATAGTGAATTAGCCAGAGCTGTGGCTATACAACCATCATATATTGCGTTTGGTCCCATTTATTCTACAAAGACAAAAGCGATGTCATTCAATCCACAAGGTTTAAACCGTTTAGAACAATGGCGAGCACTCGTGCCAGGCAAATTAGTTGCCATTGGAGGTATTAATCTTCGCAACATTCAAGATGTGGTAGCAAAAAAGGTTGATGGCGTTGCTATCGTGAGTGCTGTAACAAAAGCCCTTAACCCACAACAGGCTTGTAAACAACTAAATGACTTTATGGAATCTCATCTGCATGTATGAACGATACAAAACCCAGATGAGTGTTGCGCAGTTTGGCGAACAAGGACAGCGACGATTGAAAGCATCATCTGTGTTGTGCGTTGGTGCCGGTGGCTTAGGAACGGCAATGTTGCCTTACTTAGTGGGTGCGGGCATTGGCAAGATTGCCGTGTCTGATGGAGATCTGGTGTCTGTTGATAATTTACATCGACAGGTACATTTTGATGAAGATTGTATTGGGTTTAATAAAGCAAACACGCTCGTTAGTCGCTTGAAGAAATTAAATTCATCAATAACATTAACCGCTATTGATGAAAATATGACTATGTCAAATGTGATGGGTTTTATCGAACAATATGATGTTATTGTCGATGCAAGTGATAATGTGTCCACAAAGTTAATGCTCAACGATAGTTGTCATCGATTGAAAAAGCCTTTAGTCAGTGCCAGCATTTTGGCTTTTGAAGGTCAATGCGGTATTTATTGGGCAACGAGAGGCCCCTGCTTAAGATGCGTGTTTCCGAATTATGATCAAGGCGCATTTCAAAATTGTCGTGAGGGTGGCGTGGTAGGCACTGTTGCCGCCTTATTTGGTGCAATACAGGCAAATGAAACTATCAAGCTATGTTTAGGCTTACAAGGATTAGTGGGCAAATTTTGGATGGGCGATTTATTAACCATGTCTTTTCGTTGTGTTCAATTACATATTAACCCAGAATGTCCATTATGTACGGCTAAAGATAATTTTGATAAACTAACACACAGTCAATTTTTATCTGGAAGTATTATGCAATTACAACAAATTAGCGCTCAAGAGTTAGCTCAAATCTTACAGGCCAAAGAACCGCTATTTTTACTTGATGTACGAAATCCTGAGGAATATCAGGCTTACAATTTAGGGGGTACTTTAATTCCGCTGTCTGAGTTGCCTCAAAGAGTGAATGAAGTTGTGAAAGATAAACCCATTGTTGTACTTTGTCATTCAGGTTATCGCAGTGCGCAGGCAGCCTCCTTTTTACTAGACTCCGGTTTTAAAGATGTAAAAAATCTTGTAGGTGGTGTTGTTGCTTGGCAACAAGCCGGATTGTAAAAAAAGTTATATTTTAATCTGTAATATAATATGTTTTGCAATGGGTTTAACAAGCCGTATTTTCCCATGGCCATCGTTATTGATAAGTTGAGTTTTAACTAATTTATATTTTTCTAGCTCGTTGACATCACGAGTGACGGATGCTCTATTGCGCTTTATTTTGTTTGCAAGTTCAGTAATTGAGCAGGGAGTTTCTCTAATTTGAGCAAGAAGTTTAATCTTATTTTCATTTATAAACTTGTTGAAATCTTTAACATCTTCAAACCAGATGGTTTTTTCTGGGCAAAGATTTTTCATTTCGTCAGCAATTTGCGAGATCATTTTTCCTCTTGCAAAAAAGTCTTTTTGAGATTTCGTTTCAAGACTTATTTTTTTTGAAGTTTTCATAATGAATTTCCTCAAATTCTTTTTCAAATATGCGCTCAGTTTCTTCAAATGATGAAAAGGATATAGGAAAAACCTTTCCATAAAAGTGCTTATGATGATAGCCGTGACTATTGTCATAACCTAATATTCGTCCATTATCTGCATGAAAAAAATTTAAGTTAATATAGGCTAAAGCGTATTTTGTTACTTTCCCATTTGGGCAAGTCCAAACTTTTCGAGTAAGGCGCC
>JBFXKR010000090.1:0-6562 GCA_050173595.1 Candidatus Berkiella sp. | reverse complement strand
TACTTTGCCTGAACAAATTAAAAAAGGATTAAAGGCTAAGTCTTAATTCATTTGCCATGAAAGCGTTGTTATTTGGATCATGTTGGCGAGTATAGTTTTCAAACCATTGGTTAAGAACATCTGTTTCTTGCTCGGAAAGAAAGTAGCCTAATTTTGTTCTTCTCGTTAAGATGTCCTGGGTTGTTTTAACCCATTCATGATTCACAAGATAGATAAGCTCTAGCTCATATAAACCATGACCAAAGTCTTTCCCTAGATCAGAAAGATGAGTTGCCTTATTTAATAGCTGATAGGTGATAGTGCCATAACTTTGAGCATATCGCTTGAGCAAAGAAGTCGGTAACCAAGGATAATCATGGGTGAGTTTTTCTAAGAAAAGCTCAAAATTTCTTGTCGGCAAATCACCACCAGGTAGGGGGCAATGAGCCGTCCAAGGATTTTTGCAGTGTATAAAATAAGGCTTGAGCGCATTAACAACTTGTTCTGCTACCAAGCGATAAGTTGTTAGTTTGCCGCCAAATAAATTAATTAAAGGTAAATTATTTTTTTCATCTGTTATTACTTCAATTTTATAGTCGCGGTTGATGGCGGCTAGATCTTGAGATTGATCTTCTACCAAAGGTCTCACACCAGACCATGAGCTAATAATTTGTGAAGCTTTTAGAGGGTGATGAAAATATTCGCTGACAATTTCACAAAGATATTCAGCTTCATGAAGCGATATTTTTGCTTGTTCTGGTGTTCCTTGATGCTCAACATCTGTTGTACCAATCATTGTGTAATGGTCTAAATAAGGAATCACAAATACAACGCGGCCATCTTTGTGTTCAAGCAAGTATGCTTTTTGTGTGTCATATAGTTTAGGGACAACAATATGGCTACCTTTAACCAGGCGAATACGATATTTACTGGGAATTTGGATGGCATTATCAATAAGCGTCTGAACCCAAGGGCCGGTTGCATTCACAAGTGCCTTTGATTTAACCACAAACGTTTTGTCATTCAATTGATCATGTAAATGCACTTCCCAACAATCTTGATTACGTTTGGCTTTGAGACATTTTACCCTTGTGTAAATTTTTGCTCCAAACTGTTGAGCCCGAATGGCATTCGTGACAACTAATCTGGCATCATCGACAAAGCAATCAGTATAAACAAACCCTTTGCTAAGCGTATGCTTTAGTGGATTATTCTTCGTTGGTTTAAGTGAAATTGCTTTAGAACGCTTAAAAAGAAAACTGGCATCTAAGAGATCATAGAGATAAAGACCCAGTCGAATAAGCCAAAATGGCCGCACGGTGTTGGTAAAGGGAACAGCAAAGCGCATAGGTTTAACAAGATGCGGTGCTGATTGAAATAATATTTTTCGTTCGGTGAGGGATTTTCTTACTAAGCTAAAGTCATAATGCTCTAAATATCTTAATCCACCGTGAATGAGTTTGCTGCTGGCAGAAGAAGTACCACTTGCTAAATCATATTGATCACATAATAAAACCGACAAGCCCCTGCCTGCTGCATCGGCAGCAATGCCAGCTCCATTGATGCCAGCGCCTATTACAATAAGATCATAAGATTCCGCGGTGCTCATGTTACTCTTCAAAATGCATTGTGTGTCTCTTTCAAGCATAATATATAAATGAGTAGCTGATACATCTAGTTTGATATCTAAGTTATAAAACTAAGGAATGACTATGATTCACTATGAAGTGAATGCGAAGCAACCTGAATCTCATCTTTTTCAAATTCGCATGACACTACCACCAGGCTTAAAAAATGCAGTGCTTAGCATGCCCAATTGGATCCCGGGTAGCTATCTTATACGTGATTTTGCAAAACATATTGTTAGTATTCAGGCGAGTGTATTGCGCAATGGTAAAATGACCAACATTGCTTTACAAAAAACGAGTAGTAACACTTGGGTGTGTGCCAATACGAATGATTCAATTGTTGTAGAATATACGGTTTATGCTTGGGATTTGTCAGTGCGAGGCGCACATCTTGATCAACACCATGCTTTTTTTAATCCCTGTTGTTTGTTTTTGCAGGTAGATAGCGATCTTCCCTGTCAGGTTACCCTTAATCCCCCTAATTGTTCGAATGCAACCTCATGGAAAGTGGCGACCACGATGAGGCCGCTTGATGCACAACGTTGGGGTTTTGGTCGGTACCAGGCTACAAATTATGAAGAGTTAATCGATCATCCTGTAGAAATGGGTAATTTTGATATCATTGAGTTTGAAGTGGCTAACATACCTCATGCTATTGTCGTGTCAGGCAAACATGATGGTGATCTCAATAGACTAGCTCAAGATGTCAAAAAAATATGCCAAGCCAACGGACAGCTTTTTGAGAATGATTTTCCTTTTTCACAATATTTGTTTTTACTCACAGTGACAAAAGACGGTTATGGCGGTTTAGAGCACTGCGCTAGTAGTGCTTTATTAGCCCCAAGAGATCTATTACCCGTTAAGAATGATGCAGCGACAAGTCGCGAGTATATTACTTTGTTGGCTTTGTTCAGTCATGAGTATTTCCATGCTTGGAATATCAAGCGAATCAAACCTGAGCGTTTTGTACCTTATAACCTCAATGACAAAGGTTATACAACGCAACTGTGGGCCTTTGAAGGGATCACATCTTATTATGATGAGCTGGCACTATTGCGAGCAAAAGCGATAACCCTTGAGCAATATCTTGATTTACTCGCACAGACGCTGACAAGAGTGCTTCGTGCTCCTGGCAATTTAGTACAGACTTTGGCAGACGCTAGTTTTGATGCTTGGATAAAGTATTATGCGCCTAACGAAAATTCAATAAACACACAATCAAGCTATTACTTAAAGGGAAGTCTCATCGCCTTGGCATTTGATCTGATAATACGAGCCAATACTTCGCAACAAAAATCGCTTGATAATGTGATGCGCACCTTATGGCAAGAATATGGCAAAAATAGTATTGGTGTACCAGAAGGTAAAATTGAATCGTTAATCGTTCAAGAAGGCACTCAGCAAATAGAGGCACTGGTTCTTGATGCCATTTATTCAACCAAAATATTGCCAATGGATAAATTATTGGCTCCCTTTGGTTTAGCCCTTTCGCTTCGGCAACAAATCAACGCCCAAGATATGGGGGGCAAAAAAGCGAATAACGACGCCTCATTTAGATCAGGTGTGTTTCAGTTTAACTTATCAAAATCACAAACCAGGCTGATGGTTTTGAATGTTATTGAGAATGGCGCAGCCATGCAATCAGGCATATCTGCCATGGATGAAATTGTCGCGCTGAATGATATTCGAGTAGATGCTGATTCTTTTGATAAAATTGCCAAAAGGCTAGCGATTGGCGAAAAAGTCAAAGTGCACTTCTTTAGGCAAGATCTGTTAAAAGAAACAACAGTAACATTAGCAGCACCTCCTTATGATACCGTTCAAATCAGTGTGATGGAGAATATAAGTGAAGAGCAAAAAAGAAATTTACAAGCGTGGCTTAAAATAGAAAGCATGTGATGCTTTTCATTATCAAAATGTGAGATACATGACCATAGAAGAACAAATAAATCAATGTATGATTGCGGATCAGCATTGGTTTAGACGAAAATATAAACAAGCATCAAAATTAGCTTCGCCACTTAGGGAAGAAAAACGACAAGCATTAATTCTCAAAATTAATGAATCCATACTTGAGCGTGAAAAACGCAAAGATAATATCCCTAACATTAATTATCCTGATTTGCCCATTAGTGCACAAAAAGATGAGATTCTAAAGGCGATACTTGAAAACCAAGTTGTGATTGTTGCCGGCGAAACGGGATCGGGCAAAACCACACAATTACCAAAAATTTGCTTGCAAGCAGGTCTTGGAATAGGGGGGCTGATTGGGCATACCCAACCAAGGCGTATTGCCGCAAGAACGGTTGCAGCACGCATTGCATTTGAGTTTGAAAGCCCGTTAGGAAAACATGTTGGTTTTAAAGTGCGGTTTTCAGATAAATCACAAAAAGATAATTATATTAAGATAATGACAGATGGGATCTTGTTAAGTGAGACGCAAAACGATAAGTTTTTATCTCAATATGATTGCATTATCATTGATGAAGCGCATGAGCGCAGTTTAAATATTGATTTTTTATTGGGTTATCTTAAAAAACTGATAACCAAAAGAAAGGATCTGAAAGTGATTATTACATCAGCTACCATTGATGTAAAAAGATTTTCTGAATTTTTTGAAGATGCCCCAATCATTGAAGTCAAAGGTCGCTCGTATCCTGTTGAGACATTATATTTAGATAAAGATTTTCACGATGAATCAGATGATCCTATCTTGCAAGTTGCCAATGCTGTTAAATTGGCTTGCCAACGTGGACCAGGAGATATTTTAATTTTTCAAAGTGGTGAAAAAGAAATTCGTGAAGTGATAGAGCTGTTAACTTATCAAAAAATGAATAATGTTGAATTATTGCCATTATTTTCCCGTCAAAGCAATGCCGAACAACAAAAAGTGTTTCAGCGCTCAAATAAAAGAAAAATTATCGTTACCACTAATGTTGCAGAAACTTCTCTAACGGTTCCTAATATTCGATTTGTAATAGATTCAGGCTTAGCAAGAATTAGCCGTTATAATTATCGTAATAAGTTACAACGCCTGCCGATAGAAGCAATATCACAGGCAAGCGCTGATCAGCGCAAAGGTCGTTGTGGTCGAGTAGGACCTGGTGTTTGTTATCGGCTTTATCGTGAAGAGGATTATCTAACAAGGACTCCTTTTACTGAGCCTGAAATTCTAAGAACCAACTTGGCCGGTGTTATTTTAAAAATGCTATCTTTAGACTTTGAAAGCATTGAAACATTTGAGTTTATTGAACCGCCCGATAGTCGATATTTTAAAGATGGTTTTACTTTGTTAGAACGTTTGCAAGCGGTTGATGAAAATAAAAAGATCACACAAATTGGCAGAGTGCTTGCTACTATTCCCATTGAGCCAAAATTAGGGCGCATCATTATTGCAGCCAATACCTTTGGTGCTTTAAATGAGATTCTGATAATCACCAGTGCATTAAGCATCATCGATGTAAGAGAAAGGCCACAGGGAAATCAAAGTGAAGCAGATTTGGCACATGCTAAATTTGCACATCAAACTTCTGATTTTATGAGTATTCTCAATCTGTGGCAGTTCATCATCGAACATAAAAATCAACTTTCACATCAAAAGATGAGAAAACTATGCAAAGAAAACTATTTGTCTTTTTTGCGCGTTTTGGAATGGATTGATGTTTATCAGCAATTGGTGCAAATTACAGCAGAGCATAATTTTAAGTTGAATCAAGTTCCTGCTGATTATGCTTTGATTCATAAATCATTGCTTGTAGGTTTTATTGATACCATTGGTGTAAAAGAGGAAAAGCAAGAATATACTGGCGCAAGAAATGTTAAGTTTTTCATTCACCCGCAGTCTACTTTGTTTAAACGTGCGCCTAGCTGGATTTTATCCTCTGAAATTGTGCATACCTCAAAAACATTTGCCAGAATGAATGGGGCAATCGAAACTAAATGGATAGAAGAAGTTGCAGATAGCTTGCTTAAGAAGCAGTATGATGAGCCGCATTTTGAGCCTAAGTCTGGTCGTGTGGTTGCATTTGAAAGAGCATCACTTTTTGGGCTGGAAATTTATGCTAAGAAAAAGATGAACTATGAAAAAGTAGCACCCAAAGAGGCAAGAAAAATATTTATAGAGCAGGCGCTTATCCAAGAGCAAATGAAACAGTCATTTGCCTTTTATATCAAGAATAAAGAGACAGTTAAGCGTATTATTCAAAGTGAAGACAGAATTCGAAAAAAACTAATATTATTTGATGACACTAAACTGCTTGCTTTTTATGAAAGTAAAATCCCATTTTATGTATGCTCTGTTCCAGCCTTAGAGAAATATTTGCAAGATAAACAACAGGATTTCTTGGAGGTTAAACAAAGTGAGATCTTATTAAATGAGATCTCAGATAACTTGAATAATTTATTTCCTGAAAAATTAGTTGTGAAAGAGCAGCTTTTTTGTTTGGAGTATCGGTTTGATTTAAGTTCTGAAAATGATGGGGCAACCTTAATAGTGCCGTTTGAGTTGCTGCAGTATATTAAAGATGAAGATTTTTCATGGGTGATTCCAGGTCTATTGGAAGAGAAAATTGATTTTCTGATAAGAGCTTTACCAAAGAAAAATAGAACGCAATTCGTTCCTATCCCTGAATTTGCCAAAAAAGCAAAGCAGAACATTTCACCCAAGCAAGGTACTCTAACCACAGCGTTACAAAAGTATTTGGAAAATGAACAGGGAAGTGCTTTGGGGGTAAAGCTATGGGAGTATATCGATTATCCATGGCATCTTATTGTTCATTTTAAAGTGTTAGACAAGCAAGGCAACGTAGTAGGTCAAGGTGATGATCTAGAAAAACTATATCATCAATTAAAAGAACATTATTTAGAAATATATTCAATCTAACAACCCATTGAAAGAGATAATTTGAAGCAATGGGATTTCACTGATTTTCCATTGGAATATAAATTTAAAAGTG